>CASBQA010000150.1 GCA_949127635.1 Nostocales cyanobacterium PMM_0069
AGGGGGACAAGGAGGAGTTTGTGTTTTCGTCTTCCTTGTCTCCCCCATCTCCCTTGTCTCCCTTGTCTCCCCATCCCCCCCTCTCTGACACTCTAGCCGCGCACAGTTTAATATAAAGAAACATTAAATTAGAGCGATCGCTCATCGATATGGACTGGAAAGAAATTCAAGGCAATTGGGTGTTAATTCCCCGAAATCCCATCGGTATCATCCATTTCCTGGGTGGTGCATTCGTCGCTACAGCACCTCACCTCACCTATCGTTGGTTACTAGAACAACTGGCGGAAAAAGGTTATGTTGTAATTGCTACGCCATTTGTCAACACACTGGATCATATAGCGATCGCTAAATCTGTACACTTAAACTTTGATCGCGTTATCGAACGCTTACACGATTCGGAGGCATTACGCAAGCGCTACCTCCCCATCTACGGATTGGGACACAGCATGGGTTGTAAACTCCACTTACTCATCGGCAGTCTCTTGAGCGTAGAACGTGCAGGTAATATCCTCATATCCTTTAACAACTACGCTGCACGCGATGCTATCCCCTTAGTGGAACAATTTAACACAACCTTTGCGATCGAGTTCACCCCCTCACCGTTGGAAACTAACAAGCTTGTGCAAGAACGCTACAACGTCCGTCGCAACTTGTTAATAAAATTTAGCAATGATACCCTTGACCAATCAGCAGCTTTAAAGGAAATATTACAACAACGCTTTCCGGAGATGGTGACAGCACAAACCCTGCCTGGAAGCCATGTTACACCCTTAGGTCAAGATGTTAAATGGCAACCTGGAGCATCCTTCACTCCCATTGATGCTTTGGGACAGTGGTTTAAGCAAGAAGTTTACCGCGACTTAAATCAACTAAAACGCGCTATGCTCTTGTGGCTGAATCCCCTTTCACCGCCATAATGTTTTATGACTGTAAAAAATTGGGAATTTATTTTACAAAATTTATTATTTACTCTTACCCGTCATTTTCCATGTTTCAAATCGTAGTAATTGATGATGACCGTGCAGTACAAATCCTGCTGAAAAGGATGTTGGAAAAACAGGGTTATGAGGTAATCGCTGCCAGCAATGGTTCTGAAGGTATTGCAAAAGCACTTGCTTGCCAGCCGGCATTAATTATTTGTGATTGGATTATGCCAGGATTAAATGGGCTGGAAGTTTGCCATTACATCAAGAGTGATCCCAATTTATCGACAACATTCTTTATTTTCTTAACATCTTTAGATTCCGTAGCCGATCGCGTCAAGGGATTAGATGCTGGTGCTGATGATTTTATCACCAAACCCATTGAGCAGAACGAATTGAAAGCGCGAGTGAGAGCAGGATTGCGTCTGCATCAATTAAGTCGAGATTTGCAATCTCAAAAGCTACTTTTAGAAGCAGAAATGGCAGAAGCTGCTGAATATGTGCGTTCTCTTTTGCCTTTACCGATGTCAGAACTCCTCACCATCAATTCTCGCTTTATTCCCTCACGTCAACTCGGTGGTGATTGTTTCGATTACTACTGGCTCGATCCTGATTATATGGCAATTTATTTACTAGATACTGCCGGACATGGACTCAAAGCCACTCTTCCCTCTATATCTGTGCTAAATTTGCTTCGTTCCCGCGCTCTCAAAAGTCTCAATTATTATCAACCTAGTGAGGTATTAAGAGCGTTAAACGACACTTTCCAGATGAATTATCAAAATGACAAATATTTCACAATCTGGTATGGAGTTTACAACCGCATCAAGCGTCAGTTAATCTATTCTAGTGCTGGTCATCCTCCAGCAATATTAGTATCGGGCAAATCTGTTAACGTTACCGAAGTCAAACAATTAAGAACCCCCGGAATGCCAGTTGGAATGTTTCCGGAAGCAAAATATGTTGATGGATTTTGCAATATTGAAGAGTGCAGTACTCTTTATATCTTTAGTGATGGCGTTTACGAAATCACGAAATCAGATGGTACTATTTGGAGTTTAGATGCTTTTATTCAGATGCTAGTCGAGTTACAACATCCCGGTGAAAGGCAACTCGACGAGGTACTAAATTATTTAACCAATTTAAACTCCAAAGAGGCATTTGATGATGATTTATCTATCCTCCAGATAAAGTTTGATTGATTAAATTCTGGAGAGCAAATTTTGATGAAATTCTTCTTGACTGGGAAATATTTCAAATACTTTATCCATACCAGTCAGTTCAAATAAAATCCTGACTTGTTCATTAATCGAGCAGATAACAAGTTTAATGTCGGCATCTCGTAGAGTTTTGAAGGCTAACACTAAAGCTCCCAGTCCGGAACTATCCATAAAACTCACATTTTGAAAATCAACTAAGATAATTTTCGCACCGCTGTCTGCAATTTCACTAATTTCTTGGCGAAAGTCTTGGGATTCACTTCCATCTAAAATTCCACTGGGTTGAAAGACTTTGATTAAAGGACTCATAATATCTCACACACTTGTTGGTATAAATGAAACAGCTTTCGGCTCGGCATGTATGTACTAATCATAATTCATTTAAATAAATGTTGCCAAATAAAAATAATTAATAATTAATTCAGAACCAGAAATTTGAGATAATAAATAATCAGGTTCCCCTCATGAAGTGAGTTTTCTCACTATGCATGAAAATGTCTTTTTTTACTAGCTGTTCTTTTGAAGTCAGGTTGGATGACTTAATTATAGGCAATAGAAAAAAAATCAACTCTCTGCAAGGAACTTCATAGAAAAGCTTGATGTTATTACCACAATGTTATCTTCCGATTAAGTAATTTGGCAATAATTTCATGTCCGGTAAAATATCTACAATCTAAAGACGTTCCGCCGGAACGTCTCTACGACGGTTACGATGTTTTTATTACGTTAATTAAACGGACATGATATAATTTATCCTTGGCATAAAGGAATTACAATTACAAATTCAGCGCCGGCTCCCGGCTGTGAAATACATTCCAAAGAGCCGCCATGCCGATCGCTGATAATTTGATAGCTAATCGAAAGCCCCATCCCAGTTCCTTTTCCAATCGCTTTGGTGGTAAAGAAAGGGTCAAATAATCGCGCTTTTATGGCGGATGGTATTCCCATTCCATTATCGGCAATGCTAATTTTGACGCGATCGCCCTCTAGAAGTTCCGTACTAATACGAATCTGCGGGGTTGTCAATTTTTCAGACTCATTTACTAATGACTCATCCAAAGCATCGATAGCATTCGCCAAAATATTCATAAATACTTGGTTGAGTTGTCCGGCATAACATTCCACTAAAGGCAAGTTACCATATTCTTTGATCACTTCAATCGCTATACGGTCAGGTTTAGCTTTGATGCGATGTTCTAAAATCATCAGCGTGCTGTCAAGACCTTCATGGATATCTACTTCTTTCATCTCTGCTTCATCCATGCGGGAAAAGGTGCGTAGAGATAAGACAATTTCCCGAATGCGCTCTGCACCAACTTTCATTGATTTGAGAAGTTTGCGTAAGTCCTCTATCAAGAAATTTAAGTCTATATCTTCAGCTAATTCTTGAATTTCTGGAACGGGATCGCCATAATGTTGCTCATATAACTGTACTAAACTTAATAAATCTTCGATGTAGTTGTTAGCATAAGTAAGGTTGCCGAAAATAAAATTGACAGGGTTATTGATTTCGTGAGCAACACCTGCTACAAGTTGACCTAAACCAGACATTTTCTCGCTTTGAATAAGTTGCATTTGTGTGCGTTGCAGTTCTTGGAGAGTTTTTTCTAGGTCTTCTGTTTGTTGCTTTAACTGAATTTCTGCTCGTTTGCGGTCAGTGATATCAAAGGCTGTTCCCACCAATCGGTAAATTTTACCTTCACTATTTATTAACGGATTAACGGTTACTAGCGACCAAAATTGTTGACCCTGGAAAGCGTGGCATTCTTCAGAAGTATAAGGTGCGTTTGCTTCCAAACATTTTAGATATTGTTGACGAACTACTGCACCTTGAACTTCACCAAACGATTCCTCTGGAGTTTTACCGACTATTTCTGTACTCAACAAACCAGTATTACTTTCTGTAGCTGGGTTCCAACCAGCATAGCGGAAGTCATTTTCCAGAACATCGACCACAAACAGGGAATTTTCCGATCCATCGTAGACGCTGCGAAGAAATTGCTCTTGCTCTAATAAAGTTGCTTCGGCTCGTTTGCGATCGCTAATATTAAATGTTGTCCCCACCAATCGATAAATTCTACCTTCGCTGTCTTCAAGGGGATTAATCGTAGTCAACCACCAACTTTCTTCACCAAAGAAAGTCAAGCATTCTTCATAACTAATAGACTTAGCTGCTTCTTGGCAGCTTGCGAAGTTCTGACGCACTGTTGCCCCTGTAACTGCACCATGCAATTGTTCTGGAGTTTTACCGCTTACTTCTGCACTGCTCATACCCGTGGCACGCTCTGCGGCACTATTATAAGCTACATGACAAAATTCACCGTCTTCGAGAACATCCACTACAAATATAGGATTTTCCGAACCATCAAAGACTGTGCGAAGGAATTCTTCTTGCTGTTGCAATTGAGTTTCTACTCGTTTGCGTAAGCGAAGCTCGTCGTAGACATCGCTAATATTAAATGTTGTCCCCACCAATCGGTAAATTTTACCTTCGCTGTCTTGAAGGGGATTAATCGTAGCCAACCACCAAGTTTCTTCACCCAGAAAAGTCAAGCGTTCTTCATAGCTAATTGGTGTACCTGCTTTTAAGCAGTTTGTGTATCGCTGACGCACTGTTGCACCTTCAATTGCACCATGTACATACTCAGGTGTTTTACCTATTACCTCAGCGCTACTTAGACCAGTGACACGTTCTGTAGGTGCGTTCCAACCAACATAGCGGAAGTCACCGTCTTTAAGGACATCTATCACAAATATGGGATTTTCCGTTCCATCATAGACGCTGCGAAGAAATTGCTCTTGCTCTATTAAAGTTGCTTCGGCTCGTTTTTGCTCTGTAATGTCACTAATAGCGCTAACAAAACCGATGTTTTTGCCTGTAAAATCTTTAATCGGATATGACCTTAACAAAGTCTGCATCATCCGACCACTAACAGATTTTTGCTGAACTTCACCAATCCAAGATTCCCCAGAAATGATGGTTTGCTGTATCTGATGAGCAATTTTCGGCTCTGTAATTACACTCTTGATCCCACCAAATTCTATGAATGCTTGCGGTGTTTCGCATTCGTAAAGTTCGCAAAATGCCGGATTATGGTAAATATGATTGCCTGCTGCATCCGCTATACCAATCGCATCATGAGAGCTTTCTACTGCTTGTTTGTAAAGCATCAAGGCAGCTTCTATTTGTTGGCGATCGCTAATTTCTGCTTGTAGCGCTTGGTTGCTTTGTACTAGTTCTTTAGTCCGCTCTTCTACACGTCTTTCCAGTTCTGCATAAGCTTTTTGTAATTTGGCTTCACTTTGTTTTAAAGCTTC
>CASBQA010000151.1 GCA_949127635.1 Nostocales cyanobacterium PMM_0069
CAATGGTAATGCAAGGGTTTTGGGTGATTGTATCCTTTTTTCTTGCACTTAACAAGACGTATAACGTTTACAATCCCCACAGTATTACCTTTTCCTACTTTGTCAGCAAGCCCTAATTAATTTATACCAGATGTCTATTGCATCTGACATCTTGCACCAATCCCAACAACCGCCTTAGAATGAATTCTAAGGCTAATAGCTAAAGTCCTCTCAAGAGGACTGAGAAAGAGTTTCAGTCCATTTTAATGGACTTAAGCTCTAAGATGTGGAAATTAATTTTCAGGCGGTTTATGCTGCTAATCGAGAATGGTGCAAGATATCTATTGCATCAAATTTGCTGTGCAGTTACCTGTTCTTGTTTTTGAATTTGTTGTAAATAAGCATACAATCTATTCAGGGCATTTACGTAAGCTTGAGCAGAGGCAACTATGATGTCTGTATTCGCGGCATGTCCTGCAAATACTTGAGATTCATAGCGTAAGCGGATGGTTACTTCCCCAAGTGCATCAATGCCTTCTGTTACCGACTGTACGGAAAACTCAATTAACTGATTTGGGACGTTAACTACGCGGTTAATTGCTTTATAAACTGCATCTACGGGTCCTGTACCGATCGCTGCGTCAGTTAATTCTTCACCTTCTGGGGTGCGGAGGGTGACAGTTGCGGTGGGACAAGCGCGATCGCCACAAGAAACTTGCACTAACTCTAATCTAAACAAATCAGGTGCTTGTTGAATTTCATCGTTAACGATCGCTTCCAAATCCCAATCAGAAATTTCTTTCTTTTTATCGGCTACTTCTTTGAACCTGACGAATGCTTTATTTAACTCACTTTCTGAAAGTTCAAAGCCCAATTCTTTCAACCGAGTACGGAAAGCATTTCTGCCTGAATGTTTACCCAAAACGATTTGATTGTCTGCCAATCCAATCAATTGGGCATCCATAATTTCATAGGTGAGCTTGTTTTTTAGCACACCATCTTGATGAATCCCAGACTCGTGAGCAAAAGCATTTGCTCCGACTATTGCTTTATTTGCTTGCACTAACATTCCCGTTAAATTGGAAACCAAGCGCGATGTTTTGTAAATTTGACGAGTGTCGATATTTGTCAGTGATTCTTCGGATTCAGTTGGTCTTCCTAAGAACGGATTAAAATATTGTCGTCGGACGTGCAAAGCCATAACTAATTCTTCTAGCGAGGCATTTCCTGCACGTTCACCAATTCCGTTGATGGTACATTCTAACTGCCTTGCGCCATTTTTCACAGCTTCTAGGAAGTTAGCAACTGCCAAGCCTAAATCATTATGTCCGTGAACGGAAATAATCGCGCTGTCGATGTTGGGGACATTTTCTTTAATTCCCTTAATTAGCGCTCCAAATTCGCTGGGGGTAGTATAACCCACTGTGTCGGGAATGTTAACTGTTGTTGCGCCAGCTGCGATCGCTCGCTCTAATACTTGATAAAGAAATTCTGGATCGGAACGGACAGCATCCATCGGTGAAAATTCTACATCTGCCATAAAAGTTTTGGCATAAGCTACCATTTCTTCGGCGATCGCCAATACTTCTGAGCGTGACTTCCGCAGCTGATACTCTAAATGGATATCAGACGTGGAAATAAATGTGTGAATTCTGCCTTTTACGGCTGGTTTTAATGCTTCTGCCGCTGCTTCAATATCTGCTTTAATGGCTCTTGCCAAACTACAAATTATCGGACCATTTTCTGTCCCGACAATTTCTGCGATTTTGCGAACGGCTTGAAAATCTCCAGGACTGGCAAAAGCGAAACCTGCTTCGATGACATCTACCCCAAGACGTGCTAATTGCTTGGCGATCGCCAGCTTTTCGTCTATATTCAAAGTCGCACCCGGACACTGCTCACCATCTCGCAGGGTCGTATCAAAAATGATAATTTTCTCTTCGTTGTTGTTCATTTTCATCTCATTATTAGCGTTTCTACTTTTTCGGGAAAATATCTTTAATATTAATTTTCTTTACTCCTGATTTGTAAATAATTGCTAAGAATATCAACCTTCAGTTTTTTCTATTTTATCCCGGATATCGTTTAAATCTATATACCTATCAGTAGCATTACGTAACTCTCTGGCTATCATTCCTTCTGTCGATACTACAGTTATATAAGTATTTTTTCCTCTTAATAATTCTATAGCTCTTTCAAAATCCCCATCACCACTAAATAAAACGACTCGATCGTATTGTTCTACTGTATTAAACATATCTACAACAATTTCTATATCTAAATTTGCTTTTTGTGAATAACGACCGGAGGAATCATCATAATATTCTTTAAGAATTTTAGTTCTGACTGTATATCCCAAACTGATTAGGGCATCCCTAAACCCTCGCTGATCTTGTGGGTCTTTTAAGCCAGTGTACCAGAAGGCATTGATTAAGGCTGTTTCATGATGCTCGGTTCTAAAATATTCTAAGACGCGTCGTGGATCAAAAAACCAGCCATTTTTTTGTTGAGCATAGAACATATTGTTTCCATCTACAAAAATAGATAGACGATTCATTGGAGAACCCATAGTAAAGTTACACCTAATATATATAGAAAAGCATTTAGATTGAACAATAGATTATAGCAATAATAAAATGACAAAATTACTAATATCTATAAACTATATCGTCATTTATAGCTTTGAGCTTACCTCTTTCAAATGATAAAATCGGCTGAAACATTGGAGTGGGCTTTCAATTGGGGGCTGAACCTTTTTTACTCCAGGTAGCAAATGCATATCAAGCAAGGTGTCTGCCGGAATCGAGAAGAAATAAATGCGATCAGGTTCTTACTTTATCTTCAATAGCCCACCAAGACTCTCTAATACACGGAAAAAACGCTTTATTTTTATGGAGCACCTCTACAATAAATACCTTGTAATCAAAATCTAACAATAAAATTGACTTGTGGGACAGCTTTATTAGCCATATAACAGTTAAGTTTACTCCTAAAGAGGTATGCGTAGGCTGGGGGTAGGATATAATCATCCTTATCTATAGATTTTGTCTTTAAAGCAATTCACAACATCCCTTTAAAGCTACTTCCTAGCTAGGTTAACGGTGCTGGGCGATCGCTTCAGTTGGTGTTTATCTGTTTATCGCCCAGCACCCTCACTCATCACAGAACCTGAGAGATATTATAGAATTGAGTAACTCACACTCGTTGCAACCGAATCTAGCTTCAGTCTCTGGAACAATCATATATAATCACTTGCGTTATTAAAATATATGAACCTATGTTTCGTTTCTGACTTTATATAAGAGCTTTACTTACGATTTGGTAAAAAATAAAGAATAAGTTACAAATGTATAAGTTTTTCATTTAAGTATTATGTCAAGATAATGGGGTTATAACAGGGTGTAAATAAATAAAATCGTTGTACGTAAATCTATGAATAACACGATATGGCAGAAGAACATAAATCTAGCTTACCTAAAAACAATATCTCTGCTGCCAATAGACTGCCAAGTAAATCTACAAAAACGACTGCAACTGCATTAGCACGTTTCTCAAAGCAGATGACTCGTTTAGGTCATCTACTTGCTGGTACTTCCGCATTAGGAGCAGCATTGCTGAGTGCTTCTGGTTTGGGTTTAACGCAATTGATGGAAAGTCAGGCGATTTATACATTTTATCAACTGCGCGAACCCGTGATGCCGCCAGAAGATATCGTAATATTGGCAATTGACGATCAGTCAATATCAACTCCTGCACAATCCTATCAAGGAGACCCGAAGCAGTATGCCTACTTTGAACCGCTACAAAAATTTCCTTATAAACGTGAGGCATACGCTCAAGTAATTGATAAGTTAATGAAAGCGGGAGCACGCTCGGTTGCATTAGATGTAGTATTTAATCGACCTAATCTTGAGGATACTGCCGACGATCAAAAGTTGCAACAGTCATTGCAACGTTATGGTGACAAAGTTACTTTAGGCGCCGTTTACGAGTTTATTGAGACGTATCAAGGCAAAGGTTGGCAGTTGTCACAGCCATCCGCACAATTTCGCACAGGATCGGTATCCATTGGCTCGGTTAATTTCCCCCTAGAGGTAGATGGCAAAGTTCACCGACTTGCAAGCGAATTTCCGAAATTGTTAGCGAAAAATGAAGGTTTTGTCCCAGGAGATAAAATACCGTCTTTTGGGGAAGCGGTGCTTAGAGCAGCAAACGTGAAATATCCGCGACCAAAAGGCGATCGCATTTATTTTTACGGTTCTGCGGGAAAATTTGAGCATATTCCTTTCTACTACGTACTCGACCCCGAAAATTGGAATTCTTATTTGCAACAAGGAAAAATTTTCAAAGATAAGATAGTTTTAATTGGCGCAACCGACAAGTTAAGTAATGATTATCATTCAATAGCTGCTGCCCCAAGTAATGAAGAAATGGCAGGGGTAGAAATTCATGCGAATGCGATCGCCACTTTAATGCAAGGAAAAGCGATCGCTCAAGGAATTAAAAATCCATTTCTGCAAGGATTGTTTGTGCTGGTGTTAGTTGGTGGATCTGTATTAATAGTTACTCGCAGCAAGCGAGGCATAATTAGATTTTTCGCTATGAGCGCCCTAGCAAGCATTTGGGGCATAATTAGTTATTCTGTTTTTATATATAATCAGCTAATTTTACCGACTACAGTGCCAATGATGGCGATGAGTGCGATCGGACTTTCTTATCTCGGAACCGAAGTAGCTAAAGATAAGTTAAGAAAAAGCCAATTAGTCAATATTCTTCAAAAACATTCATCTAATCATGTTGCCCAAGAAATTATCAGCATGGAAGATGACCTGCAAGACCTACTTCTGCAAAGAGAAAAAGCAATAGCGGGTAAAATACTTGACGGACGCTACAAAATTGTCAAAGTTCTTGGTTCAGGAGGATTCAGCGAAACCTACATTGCTGAAGATACCAGACGTCCGCAAAACCCGCTATGTGTTGTGAAGCAGTTAAAACCAGGCAATACCAAATCAGAAAGCTTAGAAATTGCCAGACGTTTGTTTCAATCAGAAGCGCAAACTTTACAAAAACTAGGAACACATAACCAAATTCCTCAGTTATTGGCTTATTTTGAAGAAGACGAAGAATTTTACTTAATTCAAGAATATATCATCGGTCATCCTCTCAATCAAGAGCTTCCATCTGGTAGACTCATCCCGGAAACCGCAGTTATCGAGATATTGCGGGACTTATTGCAAACATTAGCATTTGTTCATGACAACAGCGTAATTCACCGAGATATTAAACCCAGCAACATCATGCGACGAGATGAGGACAACAAACTGGTACTAATTGACTTTGGTGCCGTTAAAGAAGTCACCACACAACTGCTTTATAATCCACAGCAAACAGCCTTTACCATTGGCATTGGTACTAAAGGTTATGCACCAAGCGAACAATGTTTTGGACGTCCGCAATACAATAGTGACATCTATGCAGTTGGCATGATTGGTATTAAAGCCTTGACTGGCAAACATCCCCATGAATTAGATAGAGATGCTGACGGAGAGTTGAAATGGATGGACAAAGCAAAGGTCAGTCACGCATTAGCAGAAATTCTTAATAAAATGGTGCTGGATGACTTTAAACAACGCTATCAATCTGCATCCCTAGTTCTGGAAGCCCTTGATGAATTGAGAAATTCTAAATACAGTAATTTGGCAAATACTTTATCTTTAGAAGATACAGACACTCCCACCATATCTTGGGTAGAAGTTTCTGAAGACACCCCCCAACCACCATCTTCTACATCTATTGTTCCACCACAATTTGACAAATTCGAGATTTAAAGTTATCTGGACATCAAAAAAATTAAAGTTAGTGTTTTAGCGCTGAAGCGCTAAAACACTAACTACGAACTGCAAATTAGCTTTACTTGAATTGTTTTTTTGAACTTAACCCGACTGAATGTTTGATTGAGTCGGATAATTTCATGTGCTTGGTTTGACAGGTGGCGTAATTGGTGGTG
>CASBQA010000152.1 GCA_949127635.1 Nostocales cyanobacterium PMM_0069
GCCCATCGCATTGGAACCACCACCGACACAAGCCAAAAGAATATCTGGCAAACCGCCCCATTTCTCTTGACATTGAGCGCGAGTTTCTGTACCAATTACAGCATGAAAGTCACGCACTAACATCGGGTAAGGATGAGGACCTGCAACAGAACCCAAGATATAATGGGTGGTTTCGACATTCGTCACCCAATCGCGAATCGCTTCTGATGTCGCATCTTTCAAAGTTCCCGTACCAGCTTCAACTGGACTAACTTCTGCCCCCATCAAACGCATCCGAAACACGTTCAGGGCTTGGCGTTGCATATCATGAACGCCCATATAAACCACGCATTCCAGACCAAAACGCGCACACACGGTAGCCGTAGCTACTCCATGCTGACCTGCACCGGTTTCAGCGATAATCCGCTTTTTACCCATGCGCTTTGCCAACAACACCTGCGCTAAAGCGTTATTAATTTTGTGAGCGCCTGTATGATTTAAATCTTCGCGCTTTAAATAAATTTGCACTCCCGTGCCGTCAGGTCGTGCGTAGTGCTTCGTCAGGCGTTCGGCAAAATATAGCGGGCTAGGTCTTCCCACGTAGTCTTTTAGTAAACCTTGCAACTCTTCTTGAAATCCGGCATCGTGGCGATATTTTTCGTATGCGGTTTCCAACTCACTTAATGCGGGCATTAAGGTTTCTGGGACGTATTTACCGCCGAATTTGCCAAATCTGCCTAATGAATCAGGTCGGGCTGTTTGGGCTTGTTTGATATTTTGAATGCTTACCACTGGTTAAAATCCTTTATTGGGGAATGGGGGGGAGACGTTCCGGCGGAACGTCTCTACGATGTATGATTTAAACTGAACTGACTTTTTGCAAGGATGCGGTGGGGGTAATCGCTGCTTTCAGTTCTTGACAAAAGTTCTCTACAGCTTGCAGTCCTTCGCTGGGATTACCCGTTGCTAATTTTTTGACGAAGGCACTACCGACAATTACGGCATCTGCTCCCCATTCCATGACTTGATGTGCTTGTTCTGGGGCAGAAATACCAAAGCCAACACCAATCGGTTTATCGGTGACGCTTCGCAATTCTGTAATCAAATCCTTGACGCGGAGTTGGATTTGAGAACGGATACCTGTAACGCCTGTTACACTTACCAGGTAGATAAAACCTTGAGATTGACGAGCGATCGCCACAATTCTATCTTGAGAACTGGTAGGCGCTACAAGCAATATTACCTCAATTCCAAAACTAGCAGCAGTTTGAATTAATTCTTCTGCTTCTTCTAAGGGCAAATCTGGTACCACCAAACCGCGCACCCCAGCATGAGCAATTTGCCCTAAAAATGATTTAATACCCCGGTACAAAATTGGATTGTAATAAGTAAATAAAATTATCGGCGCTTTCAAGTTAGGACTCACAGATTCCAACATCTCTAACACTTGCTCTAATTTTGTTCCTCGTTGCAAAGCGCGAGTTGCTGCTGCCTGAATCACCGGACCATCTGCTAAAGGATCGGAGTAGGGGACACCCAATTCTATAAAGTCCGCACCATTACGATCTAAGATGCGTAAAGCGTCGGCGGTAGTTTCTAAGTTAGGATCGCCAGCTGTAATAAAAGGAATTAAAGCACACTCTTGGCGATTTCTTAAAGTTTGAAAGTGATCAGAGATAGAAGTCATATTACGAGTTGGGGAAACGATACCCACAAGGAAATTTATTTCCTTGCTTATAGCTTAAGTCCATTGAAATGGACTAAATATTTTTTTTGAGTCCTTTTTAAAGGACTTTGGCTATTTATCGGGTGATGCAATCAACAAATTACGTGTAGCTTGTTCTACATCGCTTTGTTTAACTAAAGATTCTCCCACTAAAACTGCACGCACACCAACTTCAGCCACTAAGGATAAATCAGCGGGTGTAAATAATCCCGATTCGCTGACGACGGTAATATCCAAGCTTTGCAATTCTTGCTGCCGTTGCCCTAAAAGTTGCTGTGTAGTAGCTAAATCAACTGTAAAATTTTCTAAATTGCGGTTGTTAATTCCTACCAAGCGTATACCGTCAAGCTTGAGTACGCGATTTAATTCGGCTTCGGTGTGAACTTCTACCAGCGCAGTCATTTCCAATTGGTGAATTACTCGCAAAAAGTCTTGGAGTTCTTCATCAGTGAGGATAGCTGCAATTAATAATACAGCATCTGCGCCCGCCGCTCTTGCTGTATAAATTTGGTAAATATCAATAATGAATTCTTTGCAGAGTAGGGGCAATTCTACCTCTGGACGGATGCGACGCAGATTGTCAAAGCTGCCTTGAAAGAACTTTTCATCTGTGAGGACAGAGATACAAGCTGCACCACCTTTTTCGTAAGATTTGGCGATCGCGATCGGGTCAAAGTCTGCCCGAATAATACCACGACTCGGAGATGCTTTTTTAACCTCAGCTATTAAGCTTGGTCTATAAGGACTTTGCTGTAAAGCGTCGAGGAAATTTCGCACTTTCGGTGCAGCAGTTAACTGATTCTGCACAGCCACCAAAGGCATTTCTTGCTGCATTTGGACAATTTCTTGCTTTTTTTGCAAGACAATTTCTTCGAGAATATGACGAGGAGGTGCTTGGTTTATCATGCGGGGAGAGGGGGGAGTGGAAGAGTGGGGTAAAAATAGCTTTTGACTTTTGACTTCTTACTCCTAACTCCTAACTAACGTTTCTTTCGTTTGGGTGTATTTACGGACGACGTTTTTGATGATGGCTAAACCGATTTCGCCATTTAAAGTCATGATTGACTCTGGGTGAAACTGAACGGCAGCGATCGCAAGTGTTTTATGTTCAATTCCCATAATTACGTTGTCTTCGGAAATTGCTGTCACTTTCAATTCAGCCGGCATTTGTAATGGTAGAGCAAATAATGAATGATATCTACCCACGGCGAAGGATTCCGGTAAGTCTTTGAACATCACAGAATCTGTATCGGTGACGAAAACCCGCGAGGATTTCCCATGTTGGGGATAGTTGAGAACTCCTAACTCTCCACCAAAAGCTTCTACAATGCCTTGCAAGCCTAGACAAACTCCAAAAATAGGAATTTGGCGGCAAAGACAAGCGGCGACCATTTGCGGAACTTTAAAATCACTTGGTCTACCGGGACCAGGAGAGAAAACAACTAAGTCAGGACGTATTGTATCAAAAAGCGATTCATTAAAGCCATGACGTAGTGTGGTGACGGTTGCACCAGTTTGTCGGATGTAGTTGGCTAGTGTGTGAACAAATGAGTCTTCGTGATCAATTAATAAGATGTGCTTACCAGGTTCCACATCGGGAATGCATTTGCTCAGTTTTGTAGATGTGCATTCCTCCATTTTCTCGTCTATTTCTTTGGCACGGCGAATTGTTTCAAATAAAACAGCACCTTTGGTAATTGTCTCTTGTTCTTCGGCTTGTGGTATGGAATCGTAAAGAACTGTTGCACCAACTCGCACTTCAGCAATTGAATCTTTTAAGCGAATTGTTCGCAAAATCAAGCCGGTATTCAAATCACCATTGAAACTGAGATAGCCAACTGCACCACCATACCAACGTCTAACGCTACGTTCATGCTGTTCGAGAAATTGCATGGCAGCGCGTTTGGGTGCCCCTGTAACTGTAACTGCCCAGGTATGGGAAAGGAATGCATCTAAGGCATCAAATTCTTCTCGTAATGTGCCTTCAACGTGATCGACTGTATGAATCAGGTGGCTGTATAATTCAATTTGCCGGCGCCCAATTACTCTGACTGAACCTGGTTCACAAATTCGCGATTTGTCGTTACGATCTACGTCGGTACACATTGTTAACTCAGACTCATCTTTATGTGAGTTGAGTAACAAAAGAATTTGATCGGCATCGTCAATGGCATTTTGTCCCCGACTAATAGTACCACTAATTGGGCAAGTTTCTACGCGCCTACCTTCAACGCGGACAAACATTTCTGGGGATGCACCGATGATAAATTCTCCCCCTAAATTAAATACAAATCCGTAAGGACTGGGATTAATTTTCTTTAAGGTTTCAAATAGTTTGCTGGGTGATTGTTCGCAAGATTCAAAAAAGTTTTGACTGGGAACTACTTCAAAGAAATCACCTCGACGGAAGTAATCGAGTGCGACTTCAACTTGTTTGGCATAATCGCCTCTTTTATGGTCAGCAGCTTGCGCTGGTTGAAGACGTTTGCCGCGATAATCTATGGATTCACCTGTGCGAGGAAGATTATTTGTGGTGCCATGCGCTGTTTCAAATTCATATTGAAGACGAAATGCGCGTTGGAGATAGTAGTCAACTACGACTAATTCATCAGGTAGATATAATACTAAATCCCGCTGGTCTTCTGGACGTTCTAAGCGCTGGGGAATCGGCTCAAATTGAAAAACTAAGTCGTAACCAAATGCACCATAAAGTCCTAAATGTTCGTCTTCTTTACTTGAGAAGGTATGGAGAATTTCTCGGACAACTGTAAATGCTGAAGGTTGTTTACTGCGCTCTTCTTCGGCAAATAATTGTTGTGTTTTATTGACGATTCCGGTAATATTATCTTTATCTGAAATTACTTCTTGAATTTGCTGTGATTGCGATAAACGCTCTAACAGTAACGGTAAGAGAATTTTGCCGCGATCGCTTAATGCTTTTAAAGTAAAACTATTCTCTCTTGTAGTTAGTTCTAAGGGTGGATTGACAAATCCAATTGCCCATCTTTTGTATCTTCCTGGATATTCGTAACTGCTAGTAAGTAAGCCTCCCCGCTGAGAATTTAGATAAAATAAAATGTCTTCTAGTGCTGTGTCTATGTTGACTTCTGTCATGGAGCGAGAGACACGCACACCGCCAAGTGTTGTATAATTGTGCGAATCAACAATCATGGGCAATTCCTCTAGAATATTTATTAGTCATTTGTCTTTTGGGAACTTGGGACAAATGACTATTTGATGAAAATGCAATTTAACTTGTCGCCGAGTCTTTTGTAATTAGTGAAGTTTTGTTATTTCTTCTTAATAAAGTTTACTCAATATTAAGGAATTGATACATGAAGGATTTTTCGTTACAAATATCAATTCTTTTGCTTTGTTTAATATTTTATTAAGATAATTATTGATGAGTAAGTTGAAAAATATTGCATCCTTCTCAGGTTAGAAAATTAGTGAAACTAGGATGATAAATATTCGTTAAAAAAACTGCTTCTAAGGTTAGGGCAAATCTAGGAAATATATACTTGACAAAAAGTTTTATTTACGCATAAGGCAGATAAGTGGAATACTCTTAGTACAGCTTTGCGTAAAATCCTAGCGTTTTTTTAACGCAAAGGAACACGGAGGTAAGCGCAGAGTGACGCAGAGTTTTTGTGATAAATTTTCGTTATGAAATGCGCTGTGGCTGCTATCGTCGTTATTAGTTGCAATAATTCAAAGTGACTATCAATGTATAATGTAGAACTTCCTACCAATTTGACTGACTTTACAGAATTGCTTGGTCGAGTTTTAGCAGGAGAAGAAGTTATTCTTTCCCAAGCTGGGTTACCTGTTGCCCGCATTGTACCCCTAAATCAGCGACCATTACCCCGAATTCCAGGATTAGACCGTGGGAAGGTGGTCATTGCCCCCGATTTTAACGAACCCTTACCAGAGGATATTTTAAATGATTTTCTCACCCCATTAGACATTAAGAATGAGAGCATTACTTGATACTCATGCATTTATTTGGTGGGTTACAGATAATTCCCAACTTTCATCCACCGCTAGCAGTATAATTGCTGACCCTAGTAATGTGCTGTTCTTGAGTGCTGCGAGTGCGTGGGAAATCGTCATTAAGGTACGCTTAAGAAAGCTAAATTTACCTGAACCGCCAGAAATCTATATCCCAAGTCGGTTGACAATAAATCGATTTGAGGCTTTACCGATTCAAATGGTTCATGCTTTACAAGTAACAAATTTACCAGATTTACATCGCGACCCTTTCGACAGGATAATTATCGCTCAGAGCCAAGTGGAAAAAATGCCAATTGTGACTGTAGACAGTCAGATTATTCAGTACGCTGTTGATGTGATTTGGTAATTATATTATTTCTGTATCACCGGGGATGAAGGTGTCTCGACAGTTAAATGATTGAGGATTAACTGACAAACATTGATCGCTTGTATTGATGAAGAAAGCAAGTGACTTTGTTTGGTAATAAATAATGGACTTTCTGCTTGCGAAGGTGGAATACAACCGTGAGAACCTTTTACTAATGAAGCGTCTAAGGGAATGACATCCATTAAATAGCGGAACCCAAGTTGTTTTTTCAGCAATTTTGCCGCGATTTTCAGTTTGGGAAGTTTGATTTGCGGGTCAATAAATAATTCTACAGGGTCGTAACCGGGTTTACGATGAATATCTACCGTTCTGGCAAAATCGGGAGCGCGATCGCTATCAAGCCAATAATAATAAGTAAACCATGCATTTGGATTGGCGATCGCTACCAATTCTCCTGATCTGGGATGATCTAAATGGTAAGCTGATTTTTGGCTCTCATCTAAAACCTGAGCTATTCCTGGTGTTTCTTCTAAAAGCGATCGCACTTTGGGAATATAAAAGCGATCGTTAACGTAAATATGAGCAATTTGATGATCTGCAACCGCAAATGCTTTACTTGCACCTGGATCTAATAATTCTCGTCCTAATTCTTCCCGCACTGCTAGCAAGCCTTTTTCTCGCAGCATCCGATTTAGGTGGATGGGTTCAGATACATCAGTAATTCCATATTCTGACAAAACTATGACTTGAGCGCCGCGATTTTCATAAAATGAAATCAAATCGGCACAAACTGCATCAATTTCTTGTAAATCTTTCGCTATTTTGTTGATGTCAGTTCCAAATTTTTGTAAGCAGTAATCGAGATGCGGTAAATAAACGAGTGTCAGCGTTGGGTTAGAATTTTCTTCAGACCACTTTGCTGAATTAGCAATCCATTGAGTAGATTTAATTGATGTGTTGGGACCCCAGAAATTGAATAAGGGAAATTGTCCTAAATCAATTTGAAGTTGCGATCGCCATTCTGCCGGTTGAGTGTAAATATCCGGAATTTTCCTCCCATCAGCAGGATACATCGGTCGGGGAGTAACTGCGTAATCTACTGACGAGTACATATTGTACCACCAAAACAAATTCGCGCAGGTAAAGTCAGGATTTAGCGCTTTTGCCATATCCCACACTTTCGGAGCCTGAATTAATTTGTTAGACTGTCGCCAGAACTTGATTTCGCACTCATCACGAAAATACCAACCATTAGCGACAATTCCATGTTCGTTCGGCAATTTCCCTGTAAGATAAGTAGCCTGTGCCGAACAAGTGACAGCAGGTAACACCGATTCTACGGTTGCGACTTTTCCACTAGCCGCCCAACGCGATAAAAAGGGCGTATGCTGACATAATAAGCTGGGTGTCAATCCGACTACGTTAATAACAACTGTTTTTTGCATAATATAGTGCTTAAAATCCTTAAAATAAACATCAAAAAATATCTGAATATCATGTCCCGTTAATCACACATTGTAGAGACGTTCCGGCGGAACGTCTCTACGACGTTTGCGATATCATTACTGTTAATCAACGCGAACATGATATTGTTGTTTAACAACTAACGGCACACATCTTATTTAAAACCCACTCATACTCACGCTGAATCGATGCTAATAAATCCAGCTTCATTTCCCCAGGTAATACCTCCCAAGTATAAGTTTCAATTTCTAAATGATTACAAACATCATTATTTTGCAACAGTTCCAAGACAGTAATAATCTCGTCTTGGGTAGATTTTAGCAGTTGATAATCATGAATAAAAATTGGCACATGAAAGTGAATTCGCCATTGAGATGCAGTGGTATTTTCTAAATCTGGTAAGGCGTTTTCCAAGTCGGAATATTGATTAGAGTCGCTGGTAACTACTTGATGTAAATACGTAGATTCTGCAAAAGGCAGTAACCGTTCTTTAATTTGGCGACGTTGTAGGGCATCTTCTGGCACATCTACTTGTAACGCTGCACTAATCTGAATTTTGCCGATTTTAATACCTACAGCTTGAAATTGCTTGAAGACGGAAACTGGATTTTCAAAGGCGATCGCCAAATGGCAAGTATCGTAACATATACGCACATGCTCTAATAAAAGCGATTCGGCTGCTTCTTGGGATATCTCTAAATCTTGTGCTAAATAAGCACCACCAATAGGTAATAAATGCTTTTGGAAGTAATCAATTACCTCAGCAGCATTTTCAATTAATCCATCTGGTTCTGGTTCTAAATTTAAGTGCAGCAGCTTTCCAGTATTAGCGTGGATGCCTACCATTTCCGCTACCAATAAAGTTATATGCAAACTAGCGCTATTGATGACGGATGTTTGATTTCCTTTAAACCAAGGTTTGTAAGATAATGGTAGTGTAGAAATACTACCTTCCATTTCGGCAGGTAATAGTTCCGCGAGAATATTGGTTAGTTGTAATGTGTAATCTAACCGTTCTTTTTTAGACCAATCTGGTGCATAAACTTGGTCTTTTACTACTTTGCCATGGAATTCGCCATAAGGAAATCCATTCAAAGTAAAGACGTATAAATCATGTTCGGCTAACCATGATTTAAACTCAGTTAAAGTGTTTCCTTGTAATAGTTCTTTGGCTGCTATTGCTGCTAAACGCAAGCCAATACCGAAGGGTTTTCTTGGTGCTATTTTGGCTTTGAGTTCTGGGACGTATTGCTGTAAGTTACTAAATACTTTGCTCCATTCTTCACCTGGGTGAATGTTGGTGCAATAGGTTAAGTGAATGTTGTTTTGTATTTTCACGCTTTCGGAAACGACTGAAGTCGTTACTACGGGTTAATACCAAGTTGCACATTATAACCTCACCCCGACAAAGCTGTGCTGTGCTTTATCTCCCCTCTCCTTAATAAGGAGAGGGGTAGGGGGTGAGGTGTAAGTCATGAACGCAACTCGGTTTAAGTTAAATGTCACGCTTTTGGAAACGACTGAAGTCGTTATTACGGGTTAAGTTAAGCTTTCAGATACGGATGAACTAAGGAAAGAGGAAATGCTTTTTTTCTGTCTATCTTCTACAAACTCTTGTAATAGGGAAATAGCTTGTTTGTATAAAGATAAATCAGCTTGGTGAACTTCAATTCCTTTACCAATGCATTGCAGCAACGTTAAAGTTAATTCTCCTCCCAAATGTTCGCGAAACTCTTGCAACCCACGAAATAAACTGCGCGAATGTTCTGGTTGTGATAGCTTTTCTGTTAGTTCGGGAACGTATAATACAAAACCCAATGTAATTAATGTATTGAGAATGCACTGCCATTCTAAGCGCGAAATCTTTCCTAATAAATAGGAATAAGTTGTATCTAAAGCAATACCGATCGCAACCGCTTCTCCATGACGCAAACTATAATTTGTCAGCTGTTCTAGTTTATGGGCTGCCCAATGTCCGAAATCTAACGGACGAGATGAACCCATTTCAAAGGGATCGCCGCTGTTAGCAATATGTTCTAAATGTAACTGAGCGCAACGGTAAATCAACTGTTGCATTGCATCCATATCTCGGCGACGTAGTGCTTCGCTATTGGTGCGGATGAATTCAAAGAAGTCAGCATCCTTAATTAGTGCGACTTTCACCGCTTCGGCAATGCCAGAACGCCAATCGCGATCGCTTAATGTACTCAAAAATGATAAATCATTAATTACTGCGTAAGGCGGTGCGAATGTGCCGAGAAAGTTCTTTTTCCCAAAGGCATTAATTCCGTTTTTCACTCCGACACCAGAATCATTTTGTCCCAGTACTGTCGTAGGAATACGGATAAGTCTAACTCCTCGGTGAGCAGTTGCAGCCGCAAATCCTGCTAAGTCTAACACCGCACCACCGCCAATTGCTATTAGGTAGGAATGCCGACATATCCCCGATGAATCAATTACTTTGTGAATTTGCTTGACTAAGTAGGGATTGTTTTTGGCAGCTTCTCCACCTGGAACTTTTATCGGATCGCCTGCAAGGGTTAAGATATCGGCATGATACTTTGTATACAATGCTATTTGCCTAAGCAAGCTACGCCGAAACTCTAATAAGCCGGCATCTACTACTACTACTATTTTCTTTGGTTTTTGCTCACCATCGCCGGCAATTAATTGTGCCAGCATATGATTTTTCAACTTAAAAACTTCATCGGTGAAGTAAACTTTATAGTCGAAGTTAACCGAAACATGTTGTTGAATCGGTTGCAAATTTAATGTAGTTATTTGGGGGATACTAGCTACCATTTTTTTAGTTTAGTGATGTTTCTAAAAGTGTTGCGCGATTGAAAGGTTGAACAAATACTTCAAGATGTTTTTTGCCAATTCTGCACCAGGGACAAACGGTATCGTGAAAGATGTCGATCAGCATAGTTTTTGATATTTGAATGCTAACTAATCGCCCAAAAAAGAGTTATGATAATTGATTTAAATTAGATTTATTTGTGCTGAAAAATCTTTTTTATGACGTGACTCAAGTTTGTTGGTAAAGCTTTTAAATGAGTTTTTTTATCCTCTGTGAAAAAGCTTTTAGCGATTTCAAATTCTTGAGTTAATCCTGTTCGATCTCGCTTTTCTACTAGGGTTGCTAAACGATTGTAAGTTTCTGCTAAAATGCGAATTTCTTCACATCTTTCTTGTGTAGCAAGCATGATGTCTATGCACAAATTTGGATTTTGAGCAAATAGACGTTTAACTATATCAATTTCTTGTCGATAGCTAGGACTTGACATTGATAAGCTACGTTCTATATCTACTTTTTGTTGTGCTAAGAAAACACCAAGGCTAAATCTAGAGAAGTGTTGCGTAGCTTGAATAATGACCATCATTTGGTCATGTTCTTCTGGTGTGCAAATAATTAGTTCTCCACCTTGGCTTTTAATCAAGTCTAAAAACCATTGAAAGAAATGATTTTCTCGACCTGGACACACTACGACTTTTTGCTGATTGAATGATTTTATGTTGGGACCAAACATCGGATGTAATCCCATAACTGGTCCTGGATGGTGTGCGAGCATTGCTGCTAATGGCTGAGTTTTGATGCTGGTAATGTCACATATTGCTGTTGTTGGTGCGAGATATTTTGCGGCACGTTTGATAACATCTACCGTTCGTTCAATCGGAACGCTAATTAATACTAACTCTGCCTGATTTAACAGTTTATCTGCATATTCCCAATCATCATTTTCTAGAATGCTTACGTTGTGTCCAGCCGCTATAAGTTGCTGTGTAAAAAATCTTCCCATTCTGCCAAGTCCACCAATGATGGTAATTTGCTTTGGCTTGACATTATTAACATTGAATGATTCAGTGGTAATAGGATGACAACTATTGATTATACTTGTCCAAACACATTCGGGAATGCCAGCTTGGGCAAGTTGAGGAGCTATATAAGCAAGTTGTTCTTCTGGTGAAGGCAATTCTGATGTTGCTTGCAGCGATAGGCGATCGCGTAATAGCTCGATTAGATTTTGATCGGTTTGTTTGAGCTTGTCTGGAATCATAAATAATCCAAATTTACCGAAGTTAAAAGCGTCAGCAGTCGTCGTTCCAACTTCATTAAATAAAGTTTTTTATTTAGAATTAATAAGCTTGCTAATTGTTGACGATGTTACGCAATATCAAATATCAACAGATTCACTAGAAGTGAATTTTGGCAAAATATCTAAATCTAATCCTGGGCTAGCGATCGCATCTGCAAATAGCTGTTCATACTCATTGAGTGCTTGCTCAAAAGAATAGCGTTCTACGGCAAATTCTCTTCCTTTTTTACCTAGCATTTCTCTTTTCACAGGATTAGTATATAAATCCATAACCGCTGCTGCCAGTGCTTCGGATAATTCTGGTTTCACAACTATACCACCGCCACTTTTGCGAATTGCTTTGGCTGCTGTACCGCTAGCAGGAACTGAACCAATAATTGCCCTACCACTTGCTAGTAATAATGGTATTTTAGAAGGCATGTTAAAGGAAATTACGTTGCTCTTCTGCACAATCAAGCCGATATCAGCTGCGGCTAACATTTCGGGTAATTGTTCTCTCGGCTGTAAGGGTAACAGTACTACATTATCTGCCCCACAAGTTTGGCAATATTTCTCCAATCTTTCTAAAGCTTGAGATTCACCAGCGATCGCAAAAACAATTTCTGGTATGTGACGTAAGCGAGCTGCTGCTTCTACTACTGTTTCTAAACCTTGTGTCAGTGCAATGTTACCTGAGTAAAGAACTACAAATTTATCATCTAGTTTATTGACTTTTTTCCAAGCGTTGTTTTCTTTTGGTAAAGGACGGATAAAGTTTACATCTACCCAATTAGGAATACACCTAATTTTACTAGGCGAAACTCCCTTTTTGATTAAATTTTCTACAAAACCGGGGGCAATAACACTGATGCTGTGTGCTGTGCGATAAGCAAATTTTTCTAGTGTTTCCAAAGCTCGGATCATCCATTTGTTTCTAATCAGCCCAACACGTACAGCAGCTTCTGGTAAAATATCTTGTACATTCAGCACTACCGGGCAGTCATATAAACAACCGAGCAAAGCTGCCGGCAAAGACACCATCAGTGGCGGGACTGTCAAAAGAATTACATCAGGTCGCCACCCATTTAAAGCTTGGGGGATGCTTGTGAAGACAAAGCTTAATTCTAGTAGCAGCCGATCTACAAGGTTGGGTTTAGACTTGATTCGCAGATAGCTACGTTGGATGGTAACGCCATTTTTTTCTTCTGTCACATACCATTTACCCCGATAACCATCGTAAATTTGGCGCTGAGGATAGTTTGGCATACCTGTAATTACCCGAACGGAATGACCTCGCTTCACTAGTCCTTCTGCCAGTTCAGTCATTAAAGGAGCAATCCCAATCGGCTCCGGATCATAGTTGTAAGAATAAATCAGAATGTGCATGATCTGTCTTGAAAATAAAGGCTAAGGACTAGGGTAAGAAGAAAGTATATTTTTATGTTTGAGAAATCATCCGTGGCAATTCCGCTAGTTAATTTCTTGGAGTCACCGTATAAGTGTCAACACTGTCTTATTCTTATTTATAGTTATTATTCCCACTTTTATGGTTTAAGTTACTGCAAAGATTCGTGCGATCGCCATTGAAATTGGCAACAAACTTAAAACCACTAATCCGTAACTCCAACTAGCGAACCCCGCTGCTAATGTAGCATCTAAGACTATAAGTGACAACACCCCGGCTTTGACTGCAATTCTTATTTGTTCTGGGCTTGGTTGCCGCACAGCTTTGATAAAAGGCAGTAATACCCGCGTCGCGAAAAATACAATAAATGGTAATGCCGTCAAAACTTTATATTTGTTTAATAGTCCTAGTCCTAAAAGTCCGAAAATGACTATAACAATTAGTGATAATGCTACCACTCTAGTAGTATTTTTGCCGACTTTGACTTCATCTCGACTGAGGGTGGTGATACCGGCGATGTAAGCGATCGCAATCAAAGCCAAATACCAATATTCTCCGACCATTGCCGGTGCCACACTTACACCTAACAATAAGTTAGCACCGCGACAAACACCCATGTTAATCGGACCGAAAACAGGGTGATGCTTCCCTACAGCATCATAAAGTAAAGCCATACAAGCAGCGATCGCAGCCACAGTTGCACTCTTGGTAGAAACTTGCAAAGCTGCAATTACACCAACGCTCAAAAATATACTTCCCAAGATAGTTGCACCCAAAACCGATGCTCTACCACTAGGAATTGGTCGTTCTGGTCGCTCTTCGGCATCTAGTTTAGCATCAAAGACATCATTAAAGACAATTCCACCGCCGTACAAACCCGTAGTAGCCAGCAGCAACCACGCTAATGGTGTCAACTCACCAACGTATCCCGAAGCTGCGAAACCGGCTAAAATATCTGCCCAAGCAGTAACAATATTAGCAGGGCGCAATAATTGAAGATATGCCCAGAGGGGATTTCGATTTAAAGTCGCGGTGTTCATGAAAGTGGTTCGTGGTTAGCTGATAGTGGTTATACCATTTCTCTATGAAGATGCGCCTAATTTAGCCCACGCAGGTGGGCTTCGTTCGTGTAGCCCCAGGCTTACAGCCTGAGGGCGTTATGTGCAGCCTCACTCAATCAATGCGTATTCACGCATAGACTCAACAACTGGTTGTTGTCCGCGCAGGACAGAGTTACCGTTAAATAACTGACGTTGGTCGATCGCTGAGGGTGAAAGCCAGTCTGAATCTTGCATTTGACCGCTTTGGCTGTAAGCTGCGAGTGCGTTTTCATAACATACAGCTTTGACATCAGATTCACTTATTCCTCTGTCTATCATCAATTGAGCAGTTTTAGGAACAGCTAGCGGATCGCTAATTCCCCAGTCAGCGCTGCTGTCTACAATGATGCGATCGCTTCCATATTGGCGTACAATCTCCACCATGCGAGCATTGCCCATTTTGGTGTTCGGATAAATTGTGAAAGCTGCCCAAAAGCCCCGATCCAAAACTTCTTCAACCGTCTCTTCATTGTTATGATCCACAATCACCTTGGATGGATCTAACCCATGCTCAATGCAGACATCCATGCTTTGACTGGTGCCTGCCTTTTTATTCCGATGGGGTGTATGAATTAACACTACCATGTCAAGTTCTTTTGCTAACTCTAACTGTAGACGGAAATATTTATCTTCAGCAGGCGTCATGTCGTCGTAGCCAATTTCACCAATAGCAACTACACCCTCTTTGCAAGCAAACAGAGGTAACAATTCCATCACTTGCTCTGCCAAAGCTTCATTATTAGCTTCTTTAGAATTCAAACCAATCGTACAATAATGGCGGATACCGAATTGAGCTGCTCGAAAGCGCTCCCATCCCACCAAGCTGCTAAAGTAATCTTGGAACGAACCAACATTAGTCCGGGGTTGTCCCAACCAAAAAGCCGGCTCAATTACAGCCACAATACCCGATTCCCGCATCATCAAGTAATCATAAGTTGTGCGGGCAGTCATGTGAATATGAGGATCAATAAACATCATATTAATTGTTGTTTGTTAGTTGTTAATGGGCATTGGTAATAATTCTTTCCCCTTTCCCCTTTCCCCTTCTTCAAATTCCCACTACCCCTTAACCAAATCCACCAATTGCCAAATCTCTGGAGAAAGCGATCGCCCAGCAGCTTGACGTTCATTGGCATAATCAACTAACATTCTTGCTAGTTCTGGATTTGCACGCTGGTTAAGCCCCTGAATTAAACTCACCGGGCTACCGACAAAAAAAGCTTTCAGCACCATCTGATTCCAAGCCAGATTGTCAAAATACTTTGCCGGATAAGGATTTGTTAAAGCAACAGCATTAAACACTGCTGTAATATTGCTGCGAACTCCTTCAGCAGCACGGTGACGAAGTTTTTCTGGATAAGGTAGAAGCGGTAAAGCTTGGTAGAGTGCAATTAACTCTCCCACATCCGCAGTGGTGAAAACTTGCTCCAACGTGTGTAGATATTTCTCTGCATCATCATCAGGCAAAGACAACAGTAATAAAGTACGAGCAGCTTGATCCACACTCCAATTAGCGGGAACCCAACCTGCTACTATTGCCGAGGCTGCTTTTAAGTCGTCTTGTGTTAACTCTAGGTCACTTTTGCCAGTATAACGAGGCACAGCACTGAAAGCTGTAAAGAACACTCGCACATTAGCACCGTTGCTTATCTGCTTTCTTTTTTCATCCAGCCAGGTAAGACTTTGTGTATTCACCCGCTGTGAAAGCCAGCGATGTAATAAATCAGTAACACTAATTAAGTTTAAATTAATTACAGCAGACATAACACTCTTTTATTACTCTCGCCAGATGAAATTTGAAACCCTCTTTTCAGATTAGTCCGCGTAGGCGGACTTCGTTTGTGTAGCCGCGATTTTAATCGCTTGTATTTTCTCTCGTTCCCTGTTAGTAACAGGGAACGAGGGTATCAAGATAAAGTCGCTAAACTGTAGTCTTTTGCAGTTGCTTCTCTAAACTGATGATTGTTCTTTGCCGCTTATCTTTCTTCAATTTGATAGCAACTGCCCCAATACCCAATAACCCTAAAGCTAATGTTGTGCTTGGTTCAGGCACTCTCGCTCCATTTTCTACCTTCAACACCTGGACGCGACCTTGGAAGAAATCGCCCACATAAAGCTTACCGTCTCTGTAGCTTGTGCCACCTGTCCAGTTAAATCTGCCTGGAGTCAGGTCGAGAGGGTTGCCAAATGGGGGGTCAGTTAATCCTGGAGGTGGTACAGGATTGCCAGATGCATCAAGGGCAGGTTTGCCGTATGCAGTTAGGAACTTACCGTTTTTATCGAATACCTGGACGCGGCTGTTAATCGAATCAGCTACGTATATATTCTCATTTTCATCCACTTCTAAACCGATTGGCTGAAGAAACTGTCCGTCTCCAGAGCCTTGGGTGCCAAATGTAAACAGAGGTTTACCATTTGGATCAAGTACCTGAACGCGGTTGTTAAACTGGTCACTCACATAAAAATTTCCACTAACTGGGGAAATTCTTACACCTGCTACTCCTTGGAATTCCCCAAGTCCACTGCCAGTAGTGCCACCAATGACACCAATTTGCTGTCCGTCAGAAGTGTATTTAAGGATTCTGTCGCCGTTAAAATCACCTACATACACGTTGCCAGTTTTGTCGAAGGTTACACCAGATGGTCCAAAGAAAGCCCTACCCTCTATGAGAGGGGTAAATGATCCATTTGCAAAGGATCTAATAAAGTTACCCTGGGAATCGAACTGATTAACGCGGTTGTTGTAAACATCACCCACATACAGATCCCCTGTTTGCGGAGATATCTCTAGAGCTGACGGCTCGTCGAATTGTCCAGGTCCTTTACCACCTTCGCCAACTGCGCCAATATAAGTACCCTGAGAGTTGTATATTTCGACCTTGTTACCGATCGC
>CASBQA010000153.1 GCA_949127635.1 Nostocales cyanobacterium PMM_0069
CCATCTCCCTCATCTCCCTCATCTCCCCCACTCCCCCACTCGCCGCTTAAATGGTGTCTCTGCGCTCCTACAATAAGACAGAGGAGTTTCTCAAGAAAAAACAATGGATACAAAAGCTTTTAAGCGATCGCTCCAACATTCAGAAAACTACCATCGCAGAGGGTTTGGTCATCAAGCCGAAGTCGCTACTCAGTTGCAATCCGAATATCAAAGCAATTTAATTCAACAAATTCGCGATAATAATTACACAATAAAACGCGGTAACGTCACTATTCAACTAGCGCAAGCTTTTGGCTTTTGTTGGGGTGTGGAACGTGCTGTAGCAATGGCATATGAAACCCGCAAACATTTCCCCACAGAAAGAATTTGGATTACGAATGAAATTATTCACAATCCTTCTGTAAATCAACGAATGGTGGAAATGGAAGTGGGATTTATCCCTTTTGAAGCAGGACAAAAAGACTTTTCTGTGGTGGATACAGGTGATGTAGTTATACTACCAGCTTTTGGCGCAAGCGTTCAAGAAATGCAGATACTTAACGAGAAAGGCTGCAAAATTGTTGATACTACTTGTCCTTGGGTATCGAAAGTTTGGAATACAGTTGAGAAGCATAAGAAAGGCGATTACACTTCAATTATTCACGGCAAATATAAGCACGAAGAAACCATTGCTACTAGTTCCTTTGCTGGTAAATATTTGATTGTGCTGAATATGCAGGAAGCTGAATACGTTGCTGACTATATTCTTAATGGTGGAAACCGTGAAGAATTTCTTGCCAAATTTAGCAAAGCAATTAGCGCCGGATTTGACCCAGACCAAGATTTAGAAAGAGTTGGTATCGCTAATCAAACAACCATGCTCAAAGGCGAAACTGAGCAACTTGGGAAACTATTTGAACATACCATGTTGAAAAAGTATGGTCCCATTGATTTAAATCAGCATTTTCAAAGCTTTAATACTATTTGTGATGCTACCCAAGAACGGCAAGACGCGATGTTGGGGTTAGTTGAACACAAGCTAGATTTGATGGTGGTAATTGGTGGATTTAATTCTTCTAATACTACTCAATTGCAACAAATTGCCGTAGAGCAGAAAATTCCTTCTTATCATGTCGATTGTGTAGAGCGAATTAAATCAGGAAATGCCATTGAGCATCGACTACTAAATGGTGAGTTGAAGATAACAGAAAACTGGTTGCCAGATAATGAAATTGTTGTGGGAATTACCTCTGGTGCTTCTACACCCGATAAGGTGGTAGAAGATGTGATTGAGAAGATTTTTGAATTGAAAGCTACAGCAGCAGTGGTTTAAAAAGAACCTGGTATGCTCTATTTGTGGGGTGGGTATGTCGCCTACCCCATAAATTTATTATAAGTTTGTCAGAGTATGAGTGTTTATATTATTCGACCAAAGGCGACATCAGTAACGCGATCGCTCAAACTGCAATCGCGAAAATTCACGGCAGAAAGTCGTCCAGGGCAAGTTAAAGAAGTGGTTGATTTTTGGGAGGAAGATCCAGTTCACAGAGAAATTGAACACTGGCTAGAAGATGCAGAAAACGTCTCAAAGCATCCTACTTACTCAGGAATTACTGGAGCCGCTATTGTAGAAATGTCGGATGAAGAAGCTGTAAAAATGCGTCGGGAGTTGCCCAACGCTTTGATATTACGCGACCAGCCGATTGAATTGATCCAGCCAGAACGCAATGTGACAGGTAGTAAAGATAAAGTTACAGCAGGAGATTTGTGGCATTTGGATGCGATCGCTCTCAACAAAGCACGTCAACAGGGATTTACAGGCACTGGCAAAAACATCACCATTGCTGTTCTGGACACGGGTATCGACAACAGCCACTCCCAATTGCAGGGCAAAGTAACTGAATCTTATAGTTTTAATGACAGAACACAACAAATTCAGTCAATACCTTGCCAAGATACTGATGGTCATGGTACTCATGTTGCGGGATTAATTTGCGGTCAACAGATTGGGGTAGCACCAGAAACTAAACTGATCAACGGTGTTCTTATTCCTCGCGGTACAGGCAAATTATCGGACTTATTTTTATGGCTTGACTGGCTGGGAACTCGCGTAGATGTGAATATTGTAAATATTTCCGCTGGCATTCCTCGATATTCTGATGGAGTCAGCGATTTAATTGATACTTTATTGGCAGTGGGAATATTGCCGGTTTGCGCTGTTGGCAATGATGGATTTAACAGAACTGATGCACCAGCAAATTGTAGAGGTGCGGTTTCGGTAGGTGCTACAAACTCTGGCGGTAAAATTGCATCTTTTAGTGGCAGTGGCACAATATCTATTAATAATCATCTTTATAATGTCCCTTATTTAGTTGCTCCTGGTGAAGGAGTTTATTCATCAGTTCAAGGTGGCAGTTACGAAGCTTGGGACGGAACTTCGATGGCTACCCCAATCGTTTCTGGTGTAGCAGCTTTAATATTAGAGAAGTACAACAAACAAATTACTGTAGGGCATTTGTTTGACGCGCTGCTTTCGACTTGTCAAGATTTGGGACACCAAAGTGACCGCCAAGGTCGAGGTTTAATTCAGGTGACAGCGGCATTATAACAGTCCTAAATTAAGAGAAAAGCACTACCGTGTACACACA
>CASBQA010000154.1 GCA_949127635.1 Nostocales cyanobacterium PMM_0069
CTTCTGGTGCAATTCCTCTACCCCAGGTAATTACGCAGATATGGGTATTACTTATTGCCGGGCTGTTAGTCGCTTTTGCTCTAGATAAATGGGCTGGTAATCCATTTCCCACAATTACATCAATCGCGATTATCGGCTCTTTCATCGGCTATATCTACTCCGCACCACCTCTGAAGCTGAAACAAAACGGCTGGTTAGGTAGTTATGCTTTGGGTGCAAGTTATATCACTTTTCCTTGGTGTACTGGTCATGCTTTGTTTGGCGACCTCAATTTAACTATTGTCATTTTGACAATGTTCTACAGTTTAGCTGGATTAGGCATTGCCATTGTCAATGATTTTAAGAGTGTCGAAGGCGATCGCCAATTGGGATTACAATCACTACCCGTAATGTTTGGCATCACCAATGCTGCTTTCATTTGTGTGGTGATGATTGATTTATTTCAAGGATTGATTGCAGCTTATCTCGTCAGCATCCATGAAAATTTATACGCAGCAATTCTCGTACTGCTAATCATCCCGCAAATCACCTTCCAGGATATGTATTTCCTGCGCGATCCGGTGAACAATGACGTCAAATACCAAGCAAGCGCTCAACCGTTTCTCGTTTTGGGAATGCTTGTAACTGGTATCGCACTCGGTCATCATGCCGGGATTTGATTTATACTTCTTAAGTAGGAGATAAGAGTGAGGAGTAAGAAGTTAACATAACTTCAAAACTTCTCACTCTTAATTTATAGATTTGATTGGAATTGCTCGTGTTAAAAGTAGCTTATTTCCTAATTCATACTATTCAACCGTTTGTCGTGCCGGTGTGTTTTGTTACTGCTTGGACATTAATTATTCTTGTTGTTTGGAGTCTTTGGACGACAGCGCGAGATAGTGTAAGTGTAGCCAAGCAAATGCATCAAATCCCTTGTACTGGCTGCCAATTTTTTACTGACGACTACCGTCTCAAATGCACTGTACATCCCAGCGTTGCGAATACAAAAGAAGCGATAAATTGTCTTGATTATCAACCGAAAACCAATCCGATGCTTTATTAGGGGTTGTTGGTTCGAGCGTTGTTGGGTGTCAAAAAGCGCTCAGGCTGGAAGCCTGGGGCTATACAAACGAAGCCCACCTTCGTGGGCTATAAATCTTTGAAGCCTGGGAAGGCAGGCTTTGTTCGTATAGCCGCGCCCTTTAGGGTGTCGGTTCCTTTCATTGGCATTATCTACTATCCAATTTCTAACAAGACTTTCATAACACCTTTACGTTGAGCTTTTTCAAAAGCGGTAAGGGCGTCTGTGAGGGGATAAGTGGCGTGAATTAAGGGTTGTACGTCTACTTTTTCGGCTGCTAGTAAGTCGAGTGCCGCAGGAAATGGACCACAACGGGAACCGATGAGGGTAATTTCGTCTACGACTAAAGAAGAAGCATCAAGGCTGAGATTGCCTGCGTAGGTGCTTTTGAGTATTAATGTACCACGCGGACGTAAAGCACGACGAGCGATCGCAAATCCTTCGGGATTGCCAGTACACTCTACTGAAACATCAAAAGCTCTATCTGTAACAGCTTCTGCAAATCCAGTTTTGATACCTCGTGCTTCTAAATTAGCGAGTTTATCACGATGACGCCCCACAGCTAACAAATCGCACCCTGTCAAAGCGAGTGTTTGGGCTACAAGTTGTCCCAATTTACCATCTCCCACCACTAGCACGCGATCATTTACACTTAACGCTATCTGCTGTTGAATTTCTAAGGCTGCGGCTATAGGTTCGGTAAATGTTGCTACTTCTGTAGGGACATTATCGGGCACGGGATGTAGATTTTCTATCGGTAAACAGAGATAATCAGCAAAAGCACCATTGCGATTAACAATACCCAAGACAGTGCGGTTTTCACAGTGCGTCGGTTGTCCGCTGCGACAAAAGCGACACTTTCCGCAGACAGCGTTGATTTCTCCGACTACCCGCTTATTAACTAAGTTTTCTGGTCCTTGGACGACGATACCGACAAATTCGTGTCCTAAAATGCCACTGTAGGGATAGTAGCCTCTGAGCAATTCTAAATCAGTGTTACAGATACCCGCACGCAGAACCCGCACCAGTGCTTCTCCCGGTGGTGGTTGAGGAATGGGGATATCTGTGCGGAGTTGTAGTTGCTTGTTCTCTAGCCAGAGTCCTTTCATTGTTATTTGTTTAGATATTTTAGGTTTAGGAAGTACATATATAAAAGCCAAAACCTTGATTAGACGTAGCAGTGCTACGTCTCTACGTGTATTATATTAAAGCGATAGGCTGCTGTATCTTTCCTTGGGGGGAAAGAGCGATCGCATTAACTATAGCTATTGAATTATCATACTGTTACAAAGAGAGAATAATCCAATGCAGGTGATGCCAAATAGGGCAACAGATGGTCAACACGCGTGTTTACTTCAAAAAGTTCCTTAACCACCTAATCGCCTCACTTGTTGTTTGCTCACTCGCAATTTGCAAACACTGCTGCACAATTTCTCTGACATTAGGAAAATAACTGCTTTCTCCAAGCACATAACTTTCATCCTGCAATTTATAAACCAACAATTGCTTATTCCTTAAAAGCCAAACCTCTGGCACTTTGTACAGGAGATAATCATTAATATCGCTATAACTAGTAACGTCTATTTTAATTACTAAATCAGGTGGGGGGTCATTTTCCCAGTCGATACGCTTCTTACCGACTACTGCTCTCCAATTTTCAATGTAAAAGCAATAGTCTGGTTCTATACCACTTATTTCTGGCAAACTCATGGTTATGGGTGTAAACGAGTCGTATCTATGCTCTAAACGATCTAGAAAAACTTTAGCAATATCTGCCAGCAAGCTTACATCTCTTCGATGTTCAGGTAAAGGCGCCATCAATAAAATTTCTCCTGGTCGGTATTTAATCCGGGGGAGGGAGCGATCGCCTAACTGCAAAAGCATCCTTTGGTACTCTTGCCAGTTCCCCAGAAGTTTCAACACAGCACCGGCAGGCAATTCAATTTTTTCTGATGTAATTACAGTATTCATAGCACTCTTTTCTTACTCTTATCAGAGTAAATTTGAAACCTTATTTTCAGGTTAGTCCGCGTAGGCGGACTTTGTTTGTGTAGCCGCGACTTCCAGTCGTCGGGGCTTCCTACAAATGTTTATCGAAGAACATTGTAAGTTCTCGCCAAGAATCTTCCGCTGCCAAGGGGTTATAGTTAGAACGCTCGTTGCAGAAAAACCCGTGGTCGGCATCACTGTAAACCTTCAAGGTGTACTCTTTACCGAGTTCCTTGAATCGGGACTCGATTTGTGTAACACGTTCTTGAGGAATAAATGGATCGACACCACCGAAGAAAAAGTATAGGGGTACAGTAATGTTTGTTACTGCGTCGATCCAATCCTCTAAAACAACACCATAAAAGGGAGCTGCTGCGGCGATCGCCTCCGACATTTTGCAAGCAGTGAGAAAGGTCAATCCACCACCCAAGCAAAACCCTGTAACGCCGACTTTATCTGGGTTCACATCGCTTCGTGACTTCACATAAGCCAGCGCTGCCCGAATATCCTCCTCTATCGGCTTGCCAAAATCGAGACGCCACATCATCGCTCTTGCTTGCTCAACTTCATCATATCCAAACTTGTTGTTCGGCAACTCGCGATAGTATAAATCAGGCGCGATAACTACGTATCCGACCTTGGCAATCCGCGCTGCCACGTCTCGAATGTGCTGCGTTAAGCCAAAAGCCTCCATCAGAAGCAGGATGGCTGGTTTGCGGTCAGGTTCAGTAGGTGTACACAAGAAAGCCGGCATCTCTCCATCGGGGGTGGAAATCATCACCTCTGTCTGTTCGATTTGCATATTGGTTAATTGGGCATTGGGCAATGGGCAATGGGCTTTTCCCCTCTTATGTAATATATTTTGAATCATCCGAAGCTAAAAATAATCAGTAGCAACAGACGGCAACTTTCTGCAAAAGAGGCAGTTTTAGTTGTTTGACCTTCTGATGCTCAAACTCCGGAAAAATTATATAGTGAGCGATAAATCGCTCAATTTAAATCCGCTCAATTTAAAGCGCTTCAGCGCTTACTACGAACTTTCAGATTTTCACTTTATCTACAAAGGGCTGAAATACAGGTTGCAATTCTGGACGACTGACAACAAGAGTGGGGAAAGAGCGATCGCTATAATCTTGTCCCGATAATAAAGGAAACGGCTCTGTCTTCAAAGATACCCAACTTCCGCCTGCTGCCTGAACAATTACCCAAGCGGCAGCAAGATCCCAAACTTTTGGTGTCGCTTCCATACCGCCTAATGTTGCCCCTGTCGCCACTGTGAGAAAATTATAGCTAGCAACGCCTAACATGCGAATTTTGCAGGGAAAACCTTCTTGAATGGCTGTTGTACTGCGAGAACAAAGGTTAAAAAAGTGATTGTTGCTAGGATCATCAGCACTGCTGTGGATGGGATGAAGATTGAGAAATGCCCCCGTAGGTGTTGCTAACTCAGATGTTCCTTGCCAAAAGCCGTGAAAAGCTTGGTTTGTTGGTGGCACATATACATAGCCAAAAACAGGTACACCTCGATACAGTAAACCTAGTGAAATTGTCCAAATAGGAATACCCCGTGTAAAGTTAGTTGTGCCATCGAGAGGGTCAATTACCCAGCACCACTCTGTACCGGGAAACACCTTATCAGCTTCTTCGCTGAGGATGCCATAACCGGCAAAAGTGGAAGCGATCGCATCACAAATTGTCTGATCTGCCCATTTATCAGCTTGTGTAACCAAAGAACCATCAGCTTTTTGCGAAGCTTGCACTTGCCCAAAATCTAGCATTAGCTGCTGACCTACCCTGGTGGTAGTGGTTTGGGCAAATTCGAGAATAGTTGTCCAAAAATCACTCATAATTTTATTTTCGCGCCTTTGGGACTTGGCGCAAAACAAAATTAATCTAAATCGCTTTCTAAAATAGAGGCGATCGCTTGCTTGGCGTTAGTTTGAAATTCTGTAACATTCACTTGACTTAAAAACCACAGCGCCACCAAAATACCTACAGCTTGCATGGCAAACACTAAACCGTAAGCTTGAAGTGGCGTTGTCAAAAAAGCTTTCCCTAAATTCAACAGCCCACCACCACATACTGTAGATAATGCTCTTGCCATTGCTTGCGCTAATCCCCAAGCACCGATAAATGTTCCCGCAGTTTCCACAGCAGTAAGATCCAGCATCAAGCTTAACGCTCCGGTTGTCGTCACACCAGAAGCAAAGCCAAACAAAATTAAACTTAATTGCAACAGCTTCGGATCTTCGGTTGTTCCCGCCAAAATAATCAATAGCGAACATATCGCTACCCCCACACATCCCAGCTTGGTGGTGTTTTTCTTTCCGATACGTGGGGCAATCAAAAAGCCAGTGACACTCAAACCAATCAGCGTTCCCGTACCAAAGAAAGCATTCAACTTAGTTGTTTCAGCGATCGTCATCTTAAACACTTGACCACCGTAAGGTTCCAAAACTGCATCTTGTAAAAACAAGCTGATGGTCATTAGTAGCAAAAAGCTGAAAAATATCCCAGTTTGCCGACTCGCTGTTAGCACTCGCAGCGCTTTGCCCAAAGTAATTTTATCTTCTCGCTCAACCGCCGTCGAACGAGTAGTATATAGAGAATATTTTTTTTCTACGCCAACTGTCGCGAGAAAGCATAAACCGACGACAATTGTCGGTACGATTAAAAACAAACGATTAATTTGCGATCGCAGTACATCTAAAGGTGCATTTAAAGCAATTTGCTTGAGTAAACCGCTGCTAATAATTGCCCCGACAATGATCCCCACCATCAGCATTGACCAAACAACCCCAACTAATTTTGAGCGGTTGTCTTCATCAGAAACATCAACTAACAGCGCTGCAAAAGGTGTGGAACTGAAACCGATCGCTATACCGTAGAGTGCGAAGATAAAAGCGAGAAATATTGCCCAAATTGTAGTTTGAGTTGTCCAAATTCCCCCTTGCAAACTCAAACCGAGTTGCCAAACCACTTGTACCGCTAAAAAAGAAGCGATCGCAAACAAAACCGCACCCAACCAGATATAACCAGTACGGTGATAGCCAAACAGCAATTTAGAATCTGACATTTGTCCAAACCAGACTCGTGTCGGTGAGACAAATTGATGCATAGCGATCGTACCAGCTGCAATCAACGCCGGTACTTTCAGTTCTTCAATCATGACTCGATTCAGCACTCCCAAAGTGAGAATCGACATAATACCCAACCCCATCTGAAATAAACCCAGCCGAAACATCGTCAAAACTTTGATTCGGGGGACACTCACAAAAGCTGACCTAGAATCAGATAAATCACCGCTTGCCATATTCTTTTTCGAGATTAATCGGATTTTTTTATCTATTTTCCAGGATAAACCTCAGCAGGGTAGATGAAAAAAGATTAAAGGTTAAATATCATTCATTTTCAGGACTTACGCAAAAACTCTCTTAAACTCTTATTCCTTGGCGTACTTGGCGTACTTGGCGGTTCGTTTTTTAATTATTTCACGTAAGTCCTAATTTTTCTTGCTAACCTCTACCTTCTAAAAAAAGTGACAACCATCAC
>CASBQA010000155.1 GCA_949127635.1 Nostocales cyanobacterium PMM_0069
AGATAAAACCTCACCCCCTACCCCTCTCCTTGGTAAGGAGAGGGGAGATAAAGCACAGCTTTGTCGGGGTGAGGTTTTATATTTAATCTCATCCACCTAGTTAGCTGACAACAATTATATCCGTATAATTCTGATGACATAAACTATTGACTAAGGTCATTGTATATATCATCCCTGTACTTGTTATTATTCCCAATTATCAGCTTTTATGAACATCTTAATGCTATCTTCGACATTTCCCTATCCACCAACACGGGGGGGAACCCAGGTAAGGACGTTTAATTTACTCAAGTATCTCAGTCAACATCATGCTATTACTTTAGTGACCCAACGCGATCGCCATGTTACAGATGCAGAAATAGCTGAATTGCGGGATTGTGTCGATAATCTCGTCGTTTTTGACCGCCCTGCCGATTCTGGCACTGCCACAGGTATAATAAAAAAAATCCAGCGTTTCAGCACATTTCTCTATCAAGGGACACCTCCGAGTGTCTTAAACCGCTACTCAGTTGAGATGCAAAGCTGGATTGATAACTTTGTAGAAGCAGGGAAATGTGATGTAATTACCTGCGAACATAGTGTTAATGAAATTTATATTCGTCCTCAATTTCAGAAACAGGTGCGAACTTTAGTTGATGTTCATAGTTCTGTTTACGGCACTTGTCTTAATCAACTAGAAAATGGCATTTCTGAAAATAAACTCAGAGATAAAATTAATTTACCGCTTTTGCGTCGTTATGAACAAAATTACTGTTCCAAATTTTCAGTAATTGTAGTAACAACTGAAGAAGATAAAATTCAACTACAAAAATTTGCACCAAATACGGAAATTCAAGTTATTCCTAATGGTGTAGATTTAGTTTCCTTCCCCAACCGCAGCACCGATCCGGGGGGACATCGTTTAATTTTTATTGGTGCAATGGATAACTTACCAAACATTGATGCTGTTTGTTTTTTCAGTAATGAAGTTTTGCCAGAAATTCAAAAATGTTACCCAAATACAACTTTTGATATTGTTGGTTCTCGTCCGACAGCCGAAGTTTTAGCACTGAAGGATAAACCAGGAATTACTGTTACTGGGCGCGTGCCTTCGATGGTAGAATACTTACATAAAGCCACAGTCTGCGTTGTGTCGATGCGGACGGGGTTTGGCATCAAAAATAAAACTTTAGAAGCAATGGCAGCAGGTGTGCCGATAGTGGCAAGCGATCGCGGTTTAGAAGGGCTAGCCGTAGATATTTCCAGTGTACCATTACGTGCATTACGAGCAAATAACCCAGCAGAATACGTCACCGCTATCAGTCAACTATTCGATAGTCCACAATTGCGAAGCGAATTATCTCGCAATGCTAGACAATTAGTAGAAACCGAATTCACTTGGGAAAGTGCCGGTAAACTTTATGAACAAGTTTGTCTTGGAAGTAATGCGTAATCGACCAAATTTAAATATGCATTATCCAGAACCTTTGTAGAGACGTAGCACTGCTACGTCTCTACACACACACACTCAAGGGGTGAGTGTATTCAAAAATTTCTGGTTTTGGCATGAGGAAATTTACTGAACTTTTCCAAAATCAGACTAATAAATTTATGGGCAAATTTAAATAAAGACGAGTATAAAAGTAAAAATACTTCGCAAAAATACCGATTGGATTTATTGAACGAACATGGCAAACCCCACACAAAAGCTGACACCAAAACCTTCTAAACTTAACGTGCAAGGTGCAGATACGATGAAACCCATTGTGAAAAAAACGCTGAAAAAGCCGGTTAAGTCTGTGCTACAAGAACCAAAGTCGCTGAAAACTTCCATAAAAAAGGAAAGTTGGTTATCGTCAATGTTAGCTGTTGGGATTTTGTCGGGTAGTACTGCTTTAATTGGGCTTTTTGTTTGGATAAGCCTTATTTTCATCCTCAATCCCGAAAAATTAAGCTGGTTAAATAATGTTTTACCAGAATGGGCAAAAATCTCTAGTCAACAAGAACACCTGCAAACTCTTTCAAAAATTAAACTAAATCTCAAAAATCAGGGACAAATAGCCGGGGAAATTTTACCTTTGGATGGTGATGCCGAAAATTCTTTTTTACTGCCAATTTACAAGCAGCGGGCAAATTGTCAGTCAGATTGTAAATACATTTTTGAACTTAGAGTCTATAAGCTTTCGCAAGATCCAGAGACACAATCAGGGGCAGAAAAACACTATTATTTAGCAACTCAATTACCTGTAGCTGGACCGGAAGAATCTTTTGTAATTGCCCCTTTGATTGATGCAACTTCGGAAAATCAAGGTTCTAGTATTTCTTTACCTTTAAATGAAGTGAAACGCTTTGAAGGCAATATATCATCTGGGATTTGGTTTTATTGCAAAGGACAGCGCATTCAAGGAACGAATGCGATCGCTTACGGTCACATTCTGCATTACAATCCAGAACATAGCAACTTACAACTGATGTTGTCTTGGACAAGTCCTAACGGACAATTACCCAAATGGCAGGAGGTTACTAATAATGGGACAAAAGAGTTAATTG
>CASBQA010000156.1 GCA_949127635.1 Nostocales cyanobacterium PMM_0069
AGTCGTCGGGTTATGCCGAGACATCTGTAATTAGTTGGGCGAGGGGACTTGACACTTTACTCGAAGGATTATCTCCATGCAACGATTTATGACCAAACTTTTTAAAGAGATTTCGAGATCAAGACTTTTTGCCTCCTCTTAAACTCCTAACTCCTAATTCCTAACTCTTAACTTATTACAGCCTGTGGAAATATCGTGTAAATCAGAATACGCAATTCTTGCCTTATTAGAGTTGGCAACTCATTACCAAAGCGGTGAACCACTGCAAATTCGCACCATTGCGGCACAACAAAATATACCCGATCGCTATCTGGAACAACTTTTAGCAACTTTAAGACGTGGAGGTATACTCAAAAGCCAACGCGGATCAAAAGGAGGCTATATTTTATCGCGAGAACCTTGGAAAATAACAATTTTTGAGGTTATGGGATGTTTAGAAGGGTTAGATGTGAGGACGTGTGATGAAGATGTCCAGGCGAAAACTGTAGACAGTGGTGTTATAGAAGATATCTGGCTTGAAGCACGTCAAGCAGCAAACGCAGTTTTACAAAAATACACGCTTCAGGATCTCTGTGAGAAACGAGATGCACGGCGGCAGTTAGATATCATGTACTATATTTAGTCAATGGTCAATGGTCAATGGTCAATAGTCAATGGTCAATGGGGAAAAACTTTTGACTGTTGATTGACTAATTACTAAGTAGATGGGTATTCTTTTGTAGTAAGGGCTGAAGCCCTTAAAACCAAATTTATGACGGCTGAAGCGCTCACTACGAACACAATCAAGGGCGTTTAATTTTGATGATTCAAGCCAGTTTTGGAGAGAGGCATTTGAGTCTGCCGTTGTTTCAAGACTTACAATTGGTGCATTAACATCTTAAAGTTGAGTAGTTTAAGTAATTTTTTCGGTACTTGTATTCTGCTGTTTGTATGTGTATAATATAAATTAATGCCGAAAACCAAGGCTAAAACAATCTGGTTTATAAACCGCAGATAATTCCTGACTAGCAAGCCTGTAAAAAGGTCAACCGAGAATACGCGCTCTGTTAAATTTGCGGCTAATAAATGAACAATGGCTAAAAGCTTCAAAAAAAATTGCTTGGATAAAAAAATAGGGTGGGCTACACCCGAATTTACGCTTGTGGACAAGAAGGAGCCGACTCCCTTGGTCGAAGCAAGAAGCAGACCCTCTAAAGGAAACTTTAGTTGAATGGCTCGCTTTAAAGAAGTTTGGTCAAGTTTTGTATAGCAGTAATGGCATCTAATTACTACGAAACTCTTAAAGTAAGTCCGAATGCAAGCCAAGCGGAAATTAAGCAGGCTTATCGTCGCTTAGTGAAATTATTTCATCCGGATACTAATCAACAAACAGCAGACCGTGAGCAGATTATCCACATTAATGCAGCATATGAAGTTTTAGGCGACGCACAAAGTCGCCTAAATTATGACCAAAAACTGCGTGATAAGTCCCAAAAATCTCAGAGCGATCGCCAACAACGCACAGCAGCAGCTCAACAACGTTACAAAGCAACAAGGCGAACCGGACGCGATATTGATGACCAAATTGAGGCATGGCTGCACCTAGTTTATCAACCAGTCAATCGCTTAGTTAGTGGCATTCTCGATTCTCTAGAAGACCAAATTGATCAACTAGCCGCTGATCCCTTTGATGATGAACTATTAGAAGAATTTCAAGATTACTTAAACACCTGTCGAAATGACCTCAAACAGGCGCAAATTAGTTTTCGTTCTCTACCGAATCCCCCAAGTTTAGCAAGAGCTGCGGCTCACCTTTACTACAGCCTGAATCACATCGCCGATGGACTTGACGAGTTAGAATTTTTCCCTTTGAACTACGATGAACATTATCTGCACACGGGACACGAAATGTTCCGCATCGCTACAGGATTGCATCGTGAAGCGCAAGAATCTATAGATGTATATGTATGATTTGTTAGTGGATAGTTGTTGGTGGTTAGGGAAGTAAAGAATATCATTTGTGAGATATTAATAGTTGTTTGTTATCAGTAATTAACAGAATAATAACCCAAAATAACCATGTATTGCCTCAAACAATACAGGTTATTTTTTTGCAGAATAAAGAATTGAAATTGAAGTGAATTGCATCTTTCGATGCTGTTTCTATGAGAAAAATACTAAATATCAAGGAGTAATTCTCATGGTTAACGCTAACGTTCGCAAAACTGCTAAAGCATCACGCAAAATCGAAAGGCATATTCCTGCTTTAGAACGAGTAATGACTTATCAGGAAAAAGTACACCTGATGGTAATTGAAGTATTGCGGGAAGAATCAGGAAGAGAATTAGCAGCAGCAACCAGATTTAACGGACAAGAGTTTGATTGGGACAAACATAATTCCCAGTTCCGTAATTAGGCGATCGCCTCGCCTACACAGCAAATCCTCAAGTTATACCTTTACTTGGTTTAAAAACCCGCAGATGCGATCGTTTTTATGTAACCGATAAGCGATTCGATAGGTTTCTCCAAGGGATCGCATTGTGGGAGAATAGGCTGCTAGATATCGATAACTCTTGTGGGTAAGCATCCTGCCTGCCCAGTATATGCAATTTAAATGTGGAACAGCTTAGTTAGTGTTGTTATTTCTAAATTACAATTTATAGCAGGGGTCAAGGGATTTAGTAATTTTGTCTATCTTTGCTCAACGTTCAGTATTCATCCGCCATTTTCTAAAACTTGCATCTGTAAATGTTCTTTCAAATCTAATGGTTCCGTTGGCAGGACTAATAGATGTAATGTTTTTGGGGCATTTAACGGAGATTCGTCATTTAGCAGGCGTGGCAATAGCAACAATTTTATTCAATTATATTTATTGGACATTCGGTTTCTTACGCATGGGTACAACTGGAATGGTTGCACAGGCTATAGGGCGTAAAGATAACCAATCAGCATTATTGATTGGTTTACAGCATGGAATTTTAGCACTGATATTAGGACTTTCCATCCTGATATTTCAAAAACCTTTACAAATATTAGGGTTTGCAATTCTAAGTGCTACACCAGAAGTTAAAAGTTCTGGAGTTGATTTCTATAATGCTTTAATATGGGGTGCCCCAGCAACATTGATTAACTTTGTCTTGATTGGTTGGTTTCTTGGACAAGCACAAAGTAGTAAAGTGTTGTTGCTTTCAGCTATTAGCAATTGTGCAAATGTACTACTAGATTATCTATTTATTGTTCAGTGGGGATGGTCAAGTAGAGGAGCTGGGTTAGCGACAGCCACTAGTCAGTATCTCATGCTGATGGTAGGTATTTTGCTATATTGTCAAACAATTTCATTTAAACAAATACAAGCTTTAATTGAGGAACTATTTGACCTGTCTGCTTTAAAATCAGCTTTAATGCTGAATGGAGAAATTATTATTCGGACTTTTGCTTTAATTTCGACAATGGCGATGTTTAGCAACCTTAGTTCTATGTTAGGAACTGAAATTCTGGCGGCAAATACCCTCCTGATGCAAGTGGTGAGCTTGGCAGCATATTTCATTGATGGCTTGGCATTCGCTACTGAGAGCTTGGCTGGAATTTTTCAAGGTAGTGGAAATATTACTTCTTTAAAACAACTGTTGCAAACTTCTGTAGTCAGTAGCTTGGTTATAGGATTAATGTTTTCTACTGCATTTATTTTTGCCCCAGAATCACTGTTAAGATTGCTGACTAATCATACTGAAATTATCAATAATTTACGCTCTTATATTCCTTGGTTGTTACCAGTTTTAGGTTTTGGCTCAGTCGCTTATGCGCTAGACGGTTATTTTCTAGGGTTGACTCAAGGTCATACACTTCGTCAAGCTATGCTTACAGCAACTGTAATCGGTTTTATTCCATCAGCAATTACAGCTTGGTATTTCCATAATAGTCATTTACTATGGCTATCAATGTCTTTATTTATGGCAACAAGAACAATAACTTTGGCATTGTGCGTACCAAAATCATTTTGTAAAAGACAGTGAGGGCAGGACGTTGGAGGTAGGGTATTAGATGTAGTATTTAAGACAATTAAATGCGAGTACGTCACATTTGGCGTTTAGCCTAAAACCTTGCTGTTTCAGTTAAAGAAGATTACCGGACTGCATTACCACCAATAAAACGCTCCCACTAACAAACGAATTAGTTTATCCTGGAAAGAGTGAAAGTTTAAGAAATTTTAAGTTCTGCTGACAGGATACTCATGCAATGCATTGTTAATCGCCGCGCTCAGTTTTCGGCAAGTCATCGTTATTGGTTGCCAGAACTAAGTGAAGCAGAGAATATTGAGAAATTTGACGTTTGTTCGCGATTTCCCGGACATGGACATAACTATGTTCTATTTGTCTCCATAGCTGGGGAATTAGATAAATATGGCATGGTGCTAAATTTGTCTGATGTGAAACACGTAATCAAGCGGGAAGTCACAAGCCAACTAGACTTTTCTTATCTCAACGATGTCTGGACAGAATTTCAACAAACTCTGCCCACTACAGAAAATATCGCACGAGTTATCTGGCAGCGCCTAGCACCCCACTTGCCTGTAGTCCGCGTGCAGTTGTTTGAACATCCTGAACTTTGGGCAGATTATACGGGAAACTCAATGGAAGCTTACCTCACGACCAGTACACACTTTAGCGCCGCTCACAGATTGGCTCACTCGAACCTGAGCGACACAGAGAACGCGGAGATTTACGGTAAATGCGCTCGTCCTCACGGTCACGGACACAACTACCATTTAGAAGTTACCGTCAAGGGAGAAATTGACCCGCGCACCGGTATGATTGTGGATTTAGTTGCTTTGAATCAAGCGATAGAAGATTACGTTATCGAGCCATTTGACCACACATTTTTAAACAAAGATATTGCTTATTTTGGTGAAGTAGTCCCCACTGCTGAGAATATCGCACTTTATATTAGTAATTTGTTGCGATCGCCTATTCAAGAATTGGGAGCAAAGCTTTACAAAATTAAACTCATTGAGAGTCCCAATAACTCCTGCGAAATCTACTGCACCGAGTCAGAATCAAACTCAACTAGTGCTGTAGAAAATGAGCAAGTTTTAATGCCTGTGTAGCTCACATCGCATATAAATTTAAGAAAAAGGGTAGACATCTTGTCTACCCTTTTTATATTTGAATATGCATTATCCAAAACCCCTACAAGACTTAGCAGTGCTACGTCTCTACATTTAATTTAGAAATATTGCCGTCGCGCTGAACGTCTTAAATACCGATAAATTAGCCACGCTATCAGTCCCAAAATTAGACTTAGCAGGAAGCGGGGAAATATAAACCACAAAATATCAGGGTAAAAAAGCTGTGACGGACTTAAAGGACTGATAATTCTTCCCATCAAAAAAAGCCCAAAAATAGCATTTCCACCTATCATCAGGGCAAACAGCACTAAACCCCGTTGCCAATTACGAAGTTTGGGTGTATAGCCAGAAATCAGAGTAATCGGTGGTTTGCTTTGCACTTTTCGTAATAATTGCTCGAATCGCCAAAACATCCATAATAAAAATGGAAACAAACCATAGCTGAGAAAGCTTAACGGTGCTGGGTAACGCCAAGCACTAGATAGAAAATTAACTAAAGCATGACAAATTACTGAATTTAGCCAAGCGCTGGGAATAACTTTTTTGTATCGAGATAAACGAATGTATGAGCCAATAAATATTCCTAGAGCATAACCCCAAGGAGCTGAAAATAAAGCATGGACAGGGGTTGCGATCGCACGCTCAGAAATTGATGCTGTGCCATTGTCAAAGTAAATCCAGTTTTCTTGAGCGGTGAATCCAAGGGCAACAGCTATGGTAAAGAGAAAAACGCTACCGGGTCGTAATTGATATCGGCGTTTAAAATAGCAAGTTGGAACAACAACCGCTGCTAACTTGCAGCCTTCTTCTATTGGAGCAATCTCCACAAGTTGCCGCAGAGCGATACCAGGAAGAGATTTATTCATCTGCTGCCAGTCTACAATTGAGTTGGCTACAGTTTCAAAAACCCATTCTAGGCTCAGAGCGATGAAACCAGATATTGCCCCGACAATAAAAAACAATAATAGCCGTAGCAAAGATGGGGCAGTGAAGACACGGCAATAGTAGTAGGCAAGAAGCAGTAGCGGTGGTATAACGGCATACAGCAGGAGAGATAAATCAGTCACTCAACTGAGCAATTACGGTACGGTGACGGGGGGTGTTACGAGTGATGGTAGGTGGATTAAAACCTGCCTCAATCAGAGTTTGTTCAATGTCTAAGGCAAAATATTCGTCTAAATACGGTTCAGTACTTTTGAGCAGTGTCAAAATGTAAGGTGGCATCTGGGTATAAATTTCCGATTTGGGATTCATATCCATGATTGCCAAATGTCCACCTGGACGCAGCAGACGCCGCGCTTCTGTAAAAATCTCTTTGGTTGCTGATTGGGGCAATTCATGGCACATTAGGAAAATTGAGACTAAATCAAATGATGCATCTGACAGTCCAGTTGATTCGGCAGGTGCATGAACCCAATTTATTTTACAATAATTGTGTTGCTGTTCTCGGTAGTGGGCAACGGCTAAAAAGTAGGGAGATAAGTCTAAGCCTGTAATTTTGGCTTGGGGATAAATCTTTTGCAGGGCAAAGGTACTCAAACCCACGCTGCACCCCATGTCTAGGATATCTTGCGGTTCATGGGTAATTTGTGAAGACAGGATATCGTGGTAACTTTGGCGCAATTTTGGATCGCCTTGGGCTTGGGCATCCTGCCAAATTTTCGAGTGGACAGCGATCGCAGCGGATTCTACTTCAAAAGCCGCTTGCCAGCTTAAATTTCCAGTTTCGTAAGCGTGGAATGAGGTGACATAGTATTCTGGGTAAGAAAGCTGGGGATTTTGGACTTCAGCTAAATCACTTTCCCAATTACGCGCTTTTAGTGTCTGTACTTCTTTTAACCAAGATACACCCATTTTTTCAGAGCGTTTGATCATCATTTGTCTGGCTTGGTGTTTGGCTAGGTTGTATAGCGGCTTAATCGCTAGGATACGATTCACCAAACGGGAAATTAAGTCAGGAGAAGTTTTTACAGCAGCTGTCATTAGTAAATTTGGTTTAACTATTTTTCTACTTTAGGCATCATAGAAGTCTATTTATCATATTGACAATCCGTGAAGTGAGTAGTGCTGAATTTAACGCCCTGCGCCCTCAGGCTGGAAGCCTGGACGGCAGGTGCTTCAACGCGGGGAACCCGCGCAACGCACTGCCTCGGCTATACAAACGAAGCCCACCTGCGTGGGCTAATTTTATTTTTCTATTTGGCTGGCGGTTTTTGGTTTGAGTGCTAATAACATTTCTACTTGAGAGGTGGATTTGTCGAGGCTGGTGGCAGTTACACCGAGTCCGCGAATGGAACTAAGAATGGCAGCGACATCTGGGGGGATGGCTTGACCTTGGACAGCATAACGATTTACAAGAGAAACGGTTTTATCCATATCTAGGTAAAGGAAACCACCGTTAGGTTGTTGTAAGGAACTGGTGACGGCTTTAAAGTTGTCGCTGTTGTCGAGAGATTGATTTTTGGGTTCCGCGATCGCCTTAGCGATTGGACCACCTAACGCCACAAATACGGTATCTTGATCTAGCCAACCATGTGCTAACAATGCACCTTGTTGGGGAATTTGCCATTCAGTTATATCTTTACCGCCGATATTTGTTTGAGCGACGTTGATTTTTTGGGCTTTAGCGAGGTTATCTAGTTTGGCAAAGGTGGATTCAGCGGTTTTGCGATCGCTTGTGTCAAAGACAAAGGCTCCACCAACACCAACTTGTGCTAAGATACCCTGATTTGAAGGAATCGCCGCAAAACCAAATTCTCCATTCATCCACCCAAAAATATCTTTATCTAAATCAAAATTTACTGCTTTGAGCTGTCCGCGAGCTTGTTCGACTGCTTGCTTAAATTGCGGATAATCTTTTGACTGTTCGACTACTGCTAACCACCAACTGCTGATCCCCTGTCCGTTAATTAGCGCTAAGGTATCACTGGGAAAGTTTGCTACTATTTTCGCGCTCGTGTTTTGATACTGAAATTTGCTGATTTGCGGATCTAAATTGGCGATCGCTTTCATCCGCACTCCCGCATCATCAATACCAATATCCGCTACCATCGATTTTACCTGCTTTAACTGCTTGAGAGTTTCTGGAGGTATTGTGGTTTGCGAATTTGTCGCTACTAATTGCTGTACCATCCCGCCATAATCTGGTACGTAAATTTGCGCTACAGTATTTTTTACATCTACTTTTTTGGCGAAAACACTGTCTGCACCTGACTTACTAGCAAACGAAGGTTGTCCTTTATACGTTTCAATGGAACTTTCTACAGTTTGCCTTAATGGAGCAAGTACCACGTAAGTATTATTTAAAACAGCACTATATGAGGGTTTACCCTTACCTGTAGTTTCGGTAATTTTTTCGCCTTTGTAGTCAATTTCCTTTGTGGTTACGCCTTTTTGTTGCTGTAATTTTTTCGCAAAATTTAAGGCAGCGAGTTTGTCCTTAATTCCCACCACCATCAAAATATTCGGTTCTCGTGTCGCTGGGGGAGCATTTGGAGTTGGGTTTGCTGGGGTTGATGGTAGCACAGCAATCATCACACCCCCGACCCAAGGTTTTAAATCTTTTTCATAAGAAATATTACTTTCTGTGAGCAAATCTTTATTTAAGCTATCCAGACCTTTTGCGACTATTTTTTGTGCTTCTGGTGTGCCAAATTGCTGTAACTTCCCCCAAGCTTGAGGATCGGTAGATATATAAGTTGCAATAAATGCTTCAGAAGGAACTATCTTAGCACTCGCTAAAGCATCTGAACTATTGCCAGACGGTCCCTTTAGATACATGTAAGCTGCTATACTTCCTGTCACAATTACAGCAGCGCCAATAGCAGGAATTAAAAATTTTGATTTAGTTTCGGGCATTGATGTTATCCTATTAGCCTCAAATTGTTACTGAGGCTTGTACAAGCGTCAAGAAGAGGAAGGGGAGCAGGGGGGAGAACCCCGTACATAAATAAATGTAAGGGCAAACACTCATTAGAGTGGAAATTCCTCCAACAATTACTTCAATGGGGTGAGGAATGAATCCGTAAATGCTATGTTGTTAATTCCCAACTTAAAGCGATCGCATCTTTGGTCAACTATTCTAAGCTATAGAAACACTTAAGAGTATTGACAAGCGATCAAAGCGTAAGGCGCTGTTAATCAAGTGGCAAAGGGGTGTGATCGCTTGGAAGGTGCATTTATTGAAGATAGATACCAGAGGGAAACCTTCTAGGGATCTGTCCTCCTTAACTAACGACCTAAATTGCTGTGTTGACTTGGGCAAAAAACACTTCTTTCGCTATTTGTCTTATCTAGATTCAGTAAGAGTTTTCTTTCCCTAAAAGGTTAGTAAGTATCAATGTCGCAGTTTTCTTTTGATGCCGAGAATAATCATCACAGATCCTTTGAGTTACCAGGGGCAAAACCACACTATAACCCTGATCGACCAGGACAAGTAGAGCATATTTATCTAGACCTCAGTTTAGATATTCCTAACCAAAGTTACCAGGGTAGTTGTCGCATCCGCTTATTACCGATCAGCAATGGTGTCGATCGCTTGATTTTGGATGCGGTGAATTTGAACATTAAGTCTGTCGAAGTCAACGAGGTGTCATCCAAGTTTGACTGCGATGGAGAACAGCTTTTGATTCAGCTTTCTCAACCGACGCAAGTAGGGGTAAAATTGTTGATTGCGATCGCCTACTCTGTCGAAAAACCCCAACGCGGTATTTACTTTATTCAACCTGACAAACATTACCCTGACAAGCCTATTCAAGTCTGGACTCAAGGAGAAGACGAAGACTCACGCTTCTGGTTTCCCTGCTTCGACTATCCAGGACAATTATCTTCGAGTGAAATCAAAGTCCGAGTACCCAAAAAGTTTGTAGCAATTTCCAATGGCGAACTGATTAACACTACAGAAGACGGCGATGATAAAATATACCACTGGTTACAGCAACAAGTTCATCCTACCTATTTAATGACTTTGGCTGTAGGCAACTTTGCGGTAATTCGCGATGAGTGGCAAGGCAAACCCGTTACCTACTATGTAGAAAAGGGACGAGAGGAAGATGCTAAACGCAGTATGGGCAAAACTCCGCGCATGATGGAGTTTTTAAGCGAAAAATATGGTTATACCTATGCTTTCCCCAACTACGATCAAGTATGCGTTGATGACTTCATCTTTGGTGGGATGGAAAATACATCCACCACGCTGTTAACTGATAGATGTTTGCTGGATGAACGCGCTGCATTAGATAACCGCAATACTGAAAGTTTAGTTGTCCACGAACTGGCACACCAATGGTTTGGCGATTTGGTGGTGATAAAACATTGGTCACACGCTTGGGTGAAGGAGGGAATGGCAAGCTATTCTGAGGTCATGTGGACAGAACATGAATATGGCGATCAAGAAGCTGCATATTATCGGTTACTGGAAGCGCGTAGTTATTTAGCTGAAGATGCATCTCGTTATCGCCGTCCGATGGTGACACATGTTTACCGAGAAGCGATCGAACTCTACGATCGCCACATTTACGAAAAAGGTTCTTGTGTGTATCACATGATTCGGGCTGAATTAGGCGAAGAACTATTTTGGCAAGCAATTGGGACATTTGTCCGGGATAATGCCCACCAAACTGTCGAAACAATCGATTTACTAAGGGCGATTGAAAAAGCTACTGGACGCAATCTGACGTTTTTATTCGACCAGTATGTTTATCGGGGTGGTCATCCTGATTTTAAAGTCGCTTACTCTTGGGATCAAGATGCAAAGCTGGCGAAAGTCACTGTTACCCAAATTCAAGTTACCACAGAAAGTAATGCTAATAACTTGTTTAATCTAAAAATTCCCATTGGTTTTGGTTATACCACACAATCGGCTACCGAGACAACACTCAGCACTTTTACAGTGCGTGTGAATGAACGCGAACAAAGCTTTTATTTTCCACTTAGGGAGAAACCGAACTTTATTAGCTTCGATGTCGGGAACAATTATCTGAAAACTGTGTCTTTGGAGTATGCGGTCCCGGAGTTAAAAGCACAGATGGAATTTGACCCGAATCCTATCTCCCGTATATATGCAGCCGAAGCTTTGGCGAAAAAAGGAGGTTTAGAAGCGGTGAATGCGTTGTCTGCGGCGTTACAAAATGACTCCTTCTGGGG
>CASBQA010000157.1 GCA_949127635.1 Nostocales cyanobacterium PMM_0069
AATCCTAGCAGTCCCATTGGACCATTAGATATTAAACCAACGCCAACAGGAGATATTATCCTGCGGTTTTTACGGCGCCAAATGCCAGCATATTTAAATACAGGTTTAAATTTTATCGACGTGCGCGATGTAGCATGGGGACATATACTCGCATTAGAGAAGGGAAAATCAGGCGATCGCTACATCTTAGGACATCAAAACCTCACCTTAAAAGAACTACTTGACGAACTAGAATCAATCACAGGTTTAAGGGCACCTCAACGAACTGTACCAGCTTGGCTACCCCTAAGTGTCGCCTGGATTGATGAAAAAATTCTCGCACCTTTAGGTAAACAACCGAACGTTCCCCTCGATGGCGTCCGCATGGCGAAGCAACGCATGTACTACAATGCATCAAAGGCAGTACGAGAATTAAACTTACCTCAATCATCTTTGAATACCGCACTCAAAGATGCTGTAAACTGGTTTGTCTCTCACAAATACGTCAATTTATAGAAGCTCGTAGTAAGCACTTTAGTGCTTTCAAGCGCTCTCTGCGCTTACTACGGTAATATTTTTATCCGAGGAGTGTTACGAGAAATGGCAATTAACTTACAACAAGCAATAGATATCGGGAAGTATCTAGTGACTCAGCGTCTTTTAGGACGCAAACGCTTTCCCCTAGTCTTAATGCTAGAACCTCTATTTCGTTGCAACTTAGCTTGTACAGGTTGTGGTAAAATACAACATCCCACAGACATACTCAAGCAAAACCTCACCCCTGAACAATGTTTCAAAGCAGTGGAAGAATGCGGGGCGCCGGTTGTCTCGATTCCTGGGGGAGAACCTCTATTGCATCCCCAAATTGCTGAAATTGTCAAGGGATTAATTCAGCGCAAAAAGTATATTTATCTGTGTACCAATGGCTTATTGTTAGAAAAGAGCCTCGATAAATTTCAACCTTCCCCCTATTTAACCTTCACTGTACATTTAGATGGGTTGCGAGAATGGCACGATCAATGTGTCGATCGCAAAGGTGTTTTTGATACTGCAATTAAAGCAATCAAAGCAGCGAAAGCAAAAGGATTTCGTGTTGCCACTAACACCACTATCTTTGAAGGTGTCGATCCCAAACAAATGCAAGAGTTCTTTGACTTTTTGGGTACGTTGAATATTGACGGGATGACAATTTCTCCAGGTTACAGCTACGATTGGGCGCCAGATCAAGAGCATTTTTTAGGACGTGAACAAACACGCACTCTTTTCCGCGAAATTCTTGCACCTTTCAAAGCAGGTGAGAAAAAATGGGACTTCAATCACAACCCGCTTTTTCTCGATTTTCTCACAGGTGAAAAAGATTATGAATGTACACCTTGGGGTAGTCCTAGTTACAGTGTCCTCGGTTGGCAAAAACCCTGTTATCTGCTAAATGAAGGTTATTACACCACCTTTAAAGAACTGTTAGAAAAAACAGATTGGAGTGAATACGGTCATAAGAGTGGTAATCCTAAATGTGCAGATTGCATGGTTCACTGCGGTTATGAACCCACCGCAGCATTGGATGCAATGCAACCACAAAATATGGCGCGATCGCTTGGTAGTGTATTAGGGATAAGCTAGAAAGTAAAGACGTTCCAGTAAAGACGTTCCACTGGAACGTCTCTACGACTATTGCGACGTTTTTATTACTTTAAACAGACATGATATTATATGGCTTATAGCGACTTTAAGCTGGGTGAACTTATCAAAACTTTTGGCTTAACAATTAGTGAAAGCTCTGGATTGTTTGCTAATGTACCAGAAGTTGATTACAGCGATATTTTAGCAACGCTTCTCCAGGAAAATGTTGATTTAGCGGTTTCTATCAATACCGAAAAAGCTCGTTCGGAAATGATAATTGCTCCGATTTTATTAGAATTGAGGCGCAAATTCAACTATCAAATTGGTTTATTTTCTGGAGTAGATTTTAATGTCGATAACGAACGCGGATTAAATGGCTTTTGTGATTTTATCATCAGCCTTTCCAAAGAACAGCTTTTAGTTCGCGCTCCAGTAATTACTATTGTAGAAAGCAAGAATGAAAATTTGAATATTGGGTTGGGACAATGTGTGGCAGAAATGATCGCAGCACAATTATTTAACCAAAAGGAAGAGAATGAAATTCCGCTTATTTATGGTGCTGTAACTATTGGGACGATTTGGCAGTTTCTTAAATTGAAAGATAAAACAATTTTTATTGATTTAAGTCAATATTATATAAAAGATATTAAGAAAATTCTCGGTATTTTATCAAGTGCGATTAGTCAAGATTAATTAGCCTGCAAGTGCGAATGGGGAGACGCGATCGCTCTAACCTTTAGTGCCTATGACATAGATTTTCTCAACAAGTTTGTGTTGACCTTGTACATACAATGTTTGTATACTTAGGGCTTGCTGACAAAGTAGGAAAAGGTAATACTGTGGGGATTGTAAACGTTATACGTCTTGTTAAGTGCAAGAAAAAAGGATACAATCACCCAAAACCCTTGCATTACCATT
>CASBQA010000158.1 GCA_949127635.1 Nostocales cyanobacterium PMM_0069
CCATGAGGCTCTGCCTCATATCTCGCTAGGCAGAGCCTAGCAGATGGCATTCCCAGCCTGAGACTGGGAACGAGAGAGCGAGAGAAGAAATAAGAGAGAGAGAAGATGATTATTGAAAATAGTGAAGTTGTGCTGTCAGTAAGAGATTTGACGGCTAATGTTAATGGTACGCCGATTCTCAAGGGTGTGAATATTGAGGTTAAATCGGGTGAAGTTCATGCGATTATGGGACCGAATGGTTCTGGTAAAAGTACTTTTTCTAAGGTTTTGGCTGGACATCCAGCTTATGAGGTAACTGGTGGTGAGGTAATTTTCCAGGGACAAAATCTGCTGGAAATGGAACCGGAGGAACGCGCAAGAAGTGGTGTATTTTTGGCGTTTCAATATCCGTTGGAAATTCCCGGTGTGAGTAATTTGGATTTCTTGCGGGTGGCTTATAATTCTCGCCGGAAAGCGCAGGGTTTAGAAGAAATTGATACGTTTGATTTTGATGATTTGATTGAGGAAAAGCTGGATGTTGTGAAGATGAATCCGGCTTTTCTGAATCGTAGTTTGAATGAGGGTTTCTCTGGTGGTGAGAAGAAGCGGAATGAAATTCTGCAAATGGCACTGTTAGAACCAAAGTTGGCGATTTTGGATGAGACAGATTCTGGTTTGGATATTGATGCGCTAAAGATTGTCGCGAATGGAGTAAACCAGCTGGCAAATCCGGAAAATGCGACGATTATGATTACTCACTATCAGCGGTTACTTAATTATATTGTGCCAGATTACGTGCATGTGATGGCTCAGGGGCAGATTCTCATGTGTGGTGGTAAGGATTTAGCGCTGGAGTTGGAAGCTCGCGGTTATGACTGGATTTTGGAAGGAACTGAGGTGGGTGTGTAATGTCTATTGAAGTTTCTCCAAGTGGAATTTCTAACACTTTGGTGGTGGATAAAGATGCTTACCTGAGTGGTTTGTTGGATCGGATAATGGCAGCAAAATCAGAAGGTTGGTTGCAAGATGTGCGCTCAAGTGCTGCTGATTGGGTGCGTCAATCAAGACTTCCTACTACCCGCGATGAAGAATGGCGTTTTGCTGATTTGTCGTCTTTGCGCGAGGTGCAATTTAATAATGTAGAGACGTTTTTACCAAATATTACGCCTTTTGTTTTACCGGAAAGGAATAATAACTCTTTGGTTTTTGTTAATGGTGTTTACGCACCTGAGTTATCATCTATTTCTGGTTTACCTGATGGGGTGGTGGTTAGCAATTTGGCTAATTTACCTGGGGATTATGATGAGCGGGTGCGGCAATATTTGGCACAAGCATCAGGCGATCGCGAGGTGTTTACGGCTCTGAATACTGCTGGTATGACTGATGCGGCTGTGGTGTGGGTAGGGAAGAATGTGGTGGTGGAAACACCGATTTCTTTGGTTTTTGTTGCTGACGGTGAGAGGAGGATGTCTTTACCGCGTTGTCTGGTGGTGGCTGAAAGTGGTTCGCAGGTAACTTTGGTTGAGGAGTATACGAACCGCAGAGAGGCAGAGAAAGAAGGTGTATACTTCACCAATGCGGTGACAGAGGTTTGGGTTGAGGAGAATGCTGAGGTTAGTCATACTCGGATTGAGTGTGATGGTGCTGAGGCTTTTCACGTTGGTAAGACTGCGGTGATGCAAGCTCGTTGTAGTCGATATAGTTGTAATGCGGTAAGTTTGGGTGCAAGGTTTTCGCGTCACAATTTAGAAATTTTCCAAACTGGTGAGCAAACGGAAACTACTTTAAATGGGTTGACGATGATTAAAGGGAAGCAACTGGGTGATACTCACAGTGCGATCGCTCTTAATCATCCGCACAGTGTTAGTCGGCAATTGCATAAGTGTATTGTAGGCGATCGCGCTCACGCTGTATTCAATGGCAAAGTTTTTGTCCCGAAACTTGCACAGTTAACTGATGCCACGCAATTAAATCGCAACCTGTTACTATCATCTAAAGCCAGAGTTGATACTAAGCCACAGTTAGAAATTACGGCAGATAATGTTAAATGCGCTCACGGTGCCACTGTTAGTCAATTGGAAGATGATGAAATATTTTATCTGCAAAGCCGGGGTATCAATGCTAATGATGCTCGCAACTTATTAATTAACGCTTTCGCGGCTGAAATTATCAACCAAATACCAATTCCTTCTTTGCGAGAAACTCTCACAGAAACCGTCAGTAGATTTTAGATTAGGTGGTGGATAGTGGTTAATGCTTAATCCTAAATCCTAAATCACACGCGGATCTACAAAAAAACATCCGCGTTTATCTGCGTTCATCTGCGGTTAAAATCATAAATCCAAAATAGTATGACTTTCACCAAAACAAAAACCCTCGCTGATCAAGTTCGCGCTGACTTCCCAATATTAAATCAAGAAGTCAACGGCAAACCTTTGATTTACCTCGATAATGCTGCTACCTCGCAAAAACCTTTGCAGGTAATTAATAAGCTGCGAGATTACTACGAGCAGTATAACGCTAACGTACATCGCGGAGCGCATACCCTCAGCGCCAAAGCTACTGATGCTTATGAAGGAACACGAGATAAAGTTACTAAATTTATCAATGCTGCGTCTCGTCAGGAAATTGTTTACACCCGCAACGCTTCTGAGGCGATTAATCTGGTAGCCTACAGTTGGGGAATGAGCAATTTGCAACCGGGAGATGAAATTATTCTGTCGGTGATGGAACACCACAGTAATATTGTACCGTGGCAATTGGTGGCGCAAAAAACTGGTGCGGTGCTGAAGTTTGTCGAATTGACACCTGAAGAAACTTTTGATTTAGAACAGTTCAAAACTCTGCTTTCTGAAAAAACTAAATTGGTGTCAATAGTACACGTTTCTAACAC
>CASBQA010000159.1 GCA_949127635.1 Nostocales cyanobacterium PMM_0069
ATCTGCTTTTTCTCATCCTCCTTACGAGACACCTTCTTTTAAGCTCGCCGTGTCAATGGTTTGTTGATCGTCTTCATCAACTTGAAGCTTCTGCAAATACTTTTTAGCCTATTGCTGTGCTTCATATTCGACACCTCCTTTGTTTTCTTTTCCTAAGCTTGCCCTGAAACTACCGCTAAAAACTTCTTTAGGTAGACCCATAATAATGGCTTTTAACTTGGTAATAGAAGAGCATTGTTAGAGACAATTACTTTTGTTGTTTGTTTATTATAGCTATTATTTTTGAGCTTTAAGTAATCTTTATTAAGAGCATACGTAATGTTATTTTTTCTTATTTACAAAAAAAATATAAAGTAAAACTTATTAGCCTAAACTTTTGATTAGTTGTCTTGACAAATAAATAATTAATTAATAAAATACTTGCCAAAGAAAAATAGGACTTACGCATTTCAACGGAATTTTATCCGCCGCGTAAGTCCTATACAAGTGTGGTGTCTACCCCAATTTTCTAGTTTTTTACTTTTTTCAAGAAAAATGCGTTTACGTTCGACGCTATAAGCCTTATGGGGATTTAGTATTTACATGCTTGATACATTCATCAAAGTTATCAAACGTGATTTTACTTAGGCATTAGTGAGCTAAGTATCGTGAAAAACTAATTTACTAAGTCAGGAAAAACTGACTGCACCGCAGGATGGACTAAGTGATGATTCTGTACATTTACACCTTTGGCTAATGCTGGGTTAATTTCTAACGCTTTAGTTCCCAGATTTGCTAACTCGACAACGTATGGTAAGGTACTGTTATTGAGAGCTTGGGTTGCTGTCCAAGGTACTGCCCCTGGCATATTCGGAACGCCATAATGCACTACATCTTCCTCGATATATATCGGGTTGGTGTGAGATGTAGGATGTAAAGTTTCTACGCAACCGCCTTGATCCACGGCAACATCGATAATTACAGAACCAGGACGCATTTGTTTAACTAAGTCACGCTTGACTAAAATCGGCGCCCTACGTCCGGGAATTAAAACTGCACCAATCAGTAAGTCAGCTTCAATAAGCGCGGCTTCGATGTGGGCGGAGTTACTGTACATAAGTTCGACTCTAGAGCCAAATAAAGTTTCTAAGTAAGATAAACGCTCAACATTAACATCTAAAATCTGGACAGAGGCACCCATACCGACAGCAATTTTCGCGGCTTCTGTGCCAACGACACCACCACCTAAAATTACTACTTTACCTGGTTTGACGCCGGGAACACCGCCCAAAAGCACACCTCTACCACCTTGCTGACGTTCGAGGAACCTTGCACCAAATTGTACTGATAAACGACCGGCAATGATGCTCATGGGAGAGAGCAAAGGTAATTTGTTGGCACCAAATTGTTCTACAGTTTCGTAGGCGATCGCACATGCACCACAATCTATTAAATGCTCGGTCAATTTGCGATCGGCTGCTAAATGCAAATAAGTAAAGAGTAACTGCCCTTTGTGTAAAAACTTGTACTCTGATGGCAGTGGTTCTTTCACCTTGACAACTAAATCCCGATTCCAAGCAGCATCAGCTGTAGAAACAATTTCTGCCCCAACGCTTTTATAATCATCATCTGTAAATCCAGCACCAGTACCAGCGTGCGTTTCTACAAAGATGTTGTGACCATTTTCCCGCAACACCCGCACGCTAGAAGGACTCAACCCTACGCGAAACTCTTGATCTTTACTTTCTTTCGGAACACCAATTTCCATTTACTGCCTCTGATTGATTTTTTGTTTAACTTTAGCCTGCCAGTTTCTGGCTTGCTACTTCGGTATTAGAGATAGCTAAAGTTGTGTTATCCTCACCTATCGTCTTTCTAATTGCCCTTGACTATTGCTCCAGTATTCTTAGAATATATAAAGAATAATTAAAAAATGTTACACAATGGCAATAGTACGGAAATTTTACCAATTTTTTGGTTGACATTTAAGCACTACTACGCCGTTTCATTTCCGTTGTTCCGACTGATCAATGTAAAGTTCAATTTGCCAAAAATAGGAGTTATTTATGATGACACAACCACAACCGACCGTTACACCCAAATTAGAAGAGCCGAAATTTGGCTTTAATGAATATGCTGAACGCTTGAATGGTCGAGCTGCCATGATTGGTTTCATTTTGATGGTGGCAATTGAATTTTTCACCAACCAGGGTGTGCTATCATGGCTCGGTCTAAGATAGAGATGCGATCGCACAAGCTTCACCGTTACTTATGCTTGCTGACTTGTCAAAAGCTGTAAGCGTGAGTAGTTGAAATTTTAACCAGTTAGTAGCAACTGGTTAAAATCACCGTAATTGCATACCTTGCACCACAAATCGTTTAAGGCTGCTCAACGGTATAGCACACGCTTTGAGTGTAAGTGTTATCCTAGACTTGCAACTATATGATCCAAGCTGCTTAATTTCTACACTTCTCTCCCCTACTAACAGATAATTATAATTTCTTAGTGGCTCTGATTAAAAATACCTTCTTCGGGTGAGGTATTCTCCGTAAATTTCCGTCTATTTTGTGAACAAAAACCAATCAAGCAAAAGATGAATGCTGTATTACCTCGTTTTTTGAAGTCAGCGTACC
>CASBQA010000160.1 GCA_949127635.1 Nostocales cyanobacterium PMM_0069
GAAGCTTGAGTGATGTTATAGAACGTATGGCACGAGAAAAGCTACCCAAAAATGAGTAGCAATGGTTAGCTTTGTCCAGAAATTAAGTTACAGTTTCTTGCCCCGACGATTAAAATCGCGGCTACACAAACAAAGTCCGCCTGCGCGTACTAATCTGAAAAGAGGGTTTAAAATTTAATCTGGCGAGAGTAATAAAAGAGCGCTAACAACTAACCCCCATCAACCATCAACCACCAACTAACCCCCATCAACCATCAACCACCAACCATCCAGCATCATTTATCCCCACTTAATTTAAACATCTGGCATCGGTATAACTCGCAAGAATTTGACGATTTCACCCCTAATTTCTATGCCGATGAGATAATTATCCAGGGTGAAGCGGTGAAAAAAGCCCTCGCTGTCTACCTGCCGCAATTCTGGTAAGCAATGCAGCGGCGACTTGTCAGCAAACTCAATAAACACAAAATTATACACCCGCTGGTAGGCAGACGGTTCTAAATTTTTCAAATCTATTAAAAAAGACTTTGCATAGCGGACTTCCCGATTCACAGCAAGCATCACCTTAACCAAATTTTGACTCCTTAGCGACACAAGACACGAAAAAGCTGGCTGATTTAAAAAAACATTAACAGACGCAGCGCTTCATCATGAGTTAAGCTATCCCACGGTTGTTGCGATCGCTTGACTTCTTCTATGGCTTTGAGCATGTAATAGTCACAGTATAAACCGTGCATAACGCTCAAAATTTCTTGGAGGTCATCATCGGCAAACTGCTCGATTAAATGATGTATTCTGATTCGCAGCAAGTTCATATATTTATGGGGACACTTCGACAAGCTACTTCGACTGCGCTCAGTACAAGTCAGTGCATCGCTGGGGACTGGAGAATAAAGGGTTACATAAATGTTTTTATTTGTGCCTACTTACTTATACATGTAATATTGTTCCCAGAAAATACCAATGGTTAACGGAGACAAGGGGAACTCTTGACTTTTGACAAATGACTAATGACAAATGACTCATGACTAATAACTATGGCTGATTATCTTATTTTCTTGGCGATTTCTACATCTATTTTTGCATTGTTCGCTCTGGGGTTGAATTTGCAGTGGGGGTTTACGGGGTTAATTAACTTCGGACATGTTGCTTTTATGACTTTGGGAGCTTATACAACTGTGTTGTTAAGCTTAAAGGGGGTTCCGCTGTTGATTTCGGCGTTGATTGGGGGAATTTTGGCAGCTTTGTTAGGTTTGCTAATTGGTTTCTCAACCCTGCGCTTGCGGGAAGATTACCTATCAATTGTGACTATCGGTGCTGGGGAATTGGTTAGGTTGGTGGTGAATAACCAAGATTTACCTGTGGGTGACACTTGGATATCTGGGGCGTTTGGGGTGCAAAGTTATGCTATACCTTTATCTACAACGCCTAATTTGATTGTCAGATTAATTATGATTGGGTTGCTGACGCTGTTGGGTGGTATAACTTTATATTCGTTATGGCGTTGGATTCGCAGGACGAAAAAGTTAAGTACCAAGCAAGAATTTGCTACACACTTAGGCGTAGGACTTTTATTTGCAGTGTTGACGATCGCAATTTATATTTCTGGAGCGATCGCATTATATGATTACAATCCCAAAGCAGGTTTGATGCTGTCGTCACTGCTAGTATTAGCTTTGGTATTTTGGCGCTTGCAAGTTTTAGTGCGATCGCCTTGGGGTAGAATTCTCAAAGCTATCCGCGAAGATGAAGAAATTCCCAAGGCTTTGGGTAAAAATGTCTTTTGGTATAAACTACAATCTTTAATGCTGGGTGGTGCGATCGCAGGCATCGCTGGTGCTTTCTTTGCATGGCAACTCAGCGCAATTTATCCGGATAATTTCCAACCACAGCTAACCTTTGACTGTTGGATTATGGTCATTCTCGGTGGTTCTGGTAATAATATCGGTACTATTTTAGGTGCTGTAATTTACTTCGCTTACGATACCCTTACCCGTGAATACTTGGATGACATTTTCCCCAGTCTCAGTACAGAACAAGCAGGTGCATTTCGCATCATGGTAATTGGTTTAATTTTGATTGTACTGATGCTTTGGCGTCCTCAAGGTATCTTAGGGAAAAAGGAGGAACTTACCCTTGGCAAATAATCAATCTTCAGAATTACCTTTACTCGCAGCAAGTGGACTGGCAAAAAGTTTTGGTGGAATTAAAGCTGTAAATGATGCAGAAATTCAAGTTAGAAAAGGCAGCATTACTGGGTTGATTGGTCCCAATGGTGCGGGAAAAACGACTTTATTTAACTTACTTTCTAACTTCATCCGTCCAGATAAGGGACGAGTGGTTTTTGATGGGGAACAAATTCAGCAACTGCAACCGCACAAAATCGCCCAGCAAGGCTTGATTCGCACTTTTCAGGTAGCGCGGACTCTTTCGCGGTTGTCGGTGTTAGAAAATGTCGTGTTGGCAGCGCAAAAGCAAACTGGTGAGAACTTTTGGCAAGTACAGTTGCAACCCCACTTAGTTGCGAAGGAAGAAAAGCAACTTCAAGAACGAGCGATGTTTTTGCTAGATAAGGTAGGATTATCTGCAAAAGCGCAAGATTACGCTGGTGGATTATCTGGGGGACAACGCAAATTGTTGGAAATGGCAAGAGCGTTGATGACTAATCCCAAGTTGATTTTGTTGGATGAACCGGCAGCGGGAGTTAATCCGAGATTGATTGATGATATATGCGATCGCATTATCACTTGGAATCGCGAAGAAGGCATGACATTTCTAATTATCGAACACAATATGGATGTGATCATGTCGTTGTGCGATCGCGTTTGGGTTCTCGCTGAAGGACAAAATCTCGCTGACGGTACCCCAGCGGAAATTCAAAGCAATGCGAAAGTTTTACAAGCCTATTTAGGGCAATAAATAAGGACTTTTCGTGTTTAAAAATATGGATTTAATAAAATACAAAACCTCCTCATACCAATTTAATATGAAGCTGCATATAATAGAGAGAAGCAAACTTGGTAAGTTTACATACTCATGAGC
>CASBQA010000161.1 GCA_949127635.1 Nostocales cyanobacterium PMM_0069
ATTCTTAACAGCTTTCTTTGAATTTCGTTCCACAAATCTGAGTCAGTTTGGCTTTGAAGTGGTGAATTTCCTAAATATAAAGTTAGCTCTTTGTCAGAATCAAATTCATCCCGCAAGCGTGTTAGTTTTAACTCATTTGTGGAGGTGATATTATTTAAAGGGGCAACGGTTGAAGGTTGTAAAAGATGACAAAGTTCTTGCAGCACTTCCTCGCATATTTTCGCTCCTGGATCGTCAGATAATTCTACTTGAGCTTTTTTCAGAGATGCTTCTAGTCCGTACAAACTAAACCGTAATAAGCGGGCTAATTCTGAGTTTTCTACTTCTAAAAGTCGGCGTAAGTGCTGCATAATAAATTAGGAGTTAGGTAGAGACGTTCCGGCGGAACGTCTGTACTATAACGTTCCGGCGGAACGTCTGTACTATAAGTTAGGAATTAAAAAATTAGAAAAGAATGGAGAAATAATTTTTCTCACGCAGAGACGCGGAGACGCGGAGGAGAAGAAGAATCATGATTTTTTCAAGTTAAATATTTACAACTCCTAACTATTAATGAATGCCGCAAAATGGATCGCGTTCTTTATCAACTTCGTTGGGTTGTAATTCTAGTTCAGCACGAAAAACACATCCTTCTTCTTTAAGACATTCTTCATTTGTCGATGTCCAGTAAGGGACTTCACCAGCGTGGATGCGGAGAATGCCTTTGTCATCAAGGGTAACATGATATTGACAAGGATAATCTGTGGTTATTTCTGGTTTGCTAAGGGCACCAATTCTGATCCATTTTTTGGTGTTTGTTTGCGGATCTGTTTGATAAATGTAGAAGGTGTGCTCACTGTTTTGAGGAAAGGGAGGTAAGGGTTTACTGATTAAACCAGTTCCTGTTTCTTGTAAGCGATCGCGTACATAACGAAATTCTTTAATAGGTTTACTATCATTACTTTCTGCCACAAAGACCAAATGATAAGCATCTGGTTGATCCACTGTTGCTGACTCGATCACATTGACTGCAATATCACCATTATTCAGCTTTTTATTGGGACGTTCAATGGCAATATTCCAATTCAATTTACCATCAGTAAATAACTTTGAGCTTTCGGCAGTGGGGAAGTGTGCTAATATTGCTATTCCGACATCAATACCAGGAACATCAATTAAATAATGCGGATTTCCTCGACAAAGTAACACGTTAAATTGTAGTGTTTGATCAATTTCAAATTGAACTTTAATTGTTTTCAGAAATTCTGATTCTTCTATCTTCAATTTCTCCATCAAAGTTTTACCATCAAAGCTACCCCAAAGCCGCAAATCTCCATCTTCATAATCTTGACGGTAGATGATGTTGCTTAATTGTATCCCTTGCCAATTAGTGCGAACTTTTGCTACAGATTCCCTATCAGCTAATTGATATAATTCTTGTCCAGCTTGAAAGATTGGCAGCAAATCGTTGCTTTGAGTTTTGCGTTTAAAGTTGCAGGGTAAATAATAAAATAAATTTTTGACATCTATTTCTAGTTGATTTGCTCCCTTACGTAGCAATCCTTTAGATTCTTCTGGATCGAATCTGAGTCTTCGCAGTTTTTCAGCGTAGCAAGCACCGGCAGAGGTAGCTAATTTAGTAAACTCTAAAACAAAGGTAATTCGCTCTGGATTCCAAACAAAATATTGTGATTTACTAAATTCCTGGTAAATTTCTTGCTGCACTAAATCAAGATTGCAAGTTTTCCCAGATAGAATTAACCAATCAACTTTTTGTTTGCTACTTAGCAAGCGACTTTCCATCAATCCTTTAGCAATGCCAATTGCTTCTTTAATTGCTGTAGCTGCGGTTCTTTCAAATTGTTGAATGTCTAAGGTGACGTTAATATTATGAGCATTTTGAATGTTGAATTTAATGCTACTTTGGGTTAATAATTCTGAGATTTGTTGTTCAGAAACAGTGAAGGTTAAAGTAGAACTGTCTGCTGGTGACTTTTGTCCTAATTTGAGTTTAGCGGCTTCTGCAAGTTCCCAAAGCGCGTAAAATGTTTGTAAGCGTTGAGGTGCTTGTTGCCAACGAGTAGGTAGCACTTTTTCGGCAGTATCTAAAGCATCCTTGTAAGCTGCATCACCTTCAGGATTTTCTTTATCTACACATTTCAAAAGACTGCCGCTTTTAAATTTTCCTTGTTCTAAAAAGCGTTCGTTTAATTCGGAATTAATTAAATCTTCTAATTTATCGCTTTCTAAAGAACCGAGAGTTATTGCAGTTAGCAAAGAATCAGCGATCGCTACTTTCAAAAGCCGAAACATTCGCAGTGTAATTAACTCACCACCTAATTGCAAATGTCCAGATGAACCTAACAGCTTGGGAGTAAGTCTATAGTAGCGTCCTCCAAGTCCTCTATCTTCATTATCCGCAAAAAAGGGAGTTTTATCTTCTAAAGTTAATTCAATTAAAGCTAAATCAGTTGTTCCCCCACCAATATCTAAAACAAGCACATTTTGCGACCATTTATTTTTTTCATGATGACAGCGAGTTTTGAAAGATTCAATTCCAATATTTAAATTACCACCAAACTCTCGCCACAAAAAGAATATTGCCACAGAAACAGCTTCATCGTAAGCTGTTTGTACATCATCAATACCAAGTTGTTCTACAAGTTCTTTAATTTCCTTGCGAATAACTGGGGGGGCAACAGTTGGATAAGTCACAACCGCTGTCAACAAATCCCCTTCCGAAAATTTGCGTCGTGCACGTTGTCGATAATCTTCAGTTAACTCAACAAGATGTCCCCAAGCAGCTTGAATTAACTGATTAACAGTAATTGTAGTTTCTTCACCTTCTAAAATAACACCAAAAGACCGCTCTTGACCGAAATATCTTTTAGGTGAATGATGAAACTTGCTAATAATTTCCTTCAAAGAACCACTGGTTCCTTGAGCGATCGCCTTTTTTCTGTTGTCTCTCGCTTCTCTCCCCATCTTCAGTTTCAAAGCAGTTAAACTAGAAACTTCCAACTCACTAGGAATCTCCGTATCTCGACGATCAATATCTAACACAACCGGGATGAGATTTTGCGATTCTAAAGTCGGAACGCGGAACACTTCATGATATATTTGGTAAAGTTTTTTACTTACCGCACGACGAAAGCGATCGCTTGTTCCCAAACATAATTCAATTTGACGAATTGCTTCTAAAAATCGTTCCTTATTATCACTTTCAAAAACTTCAGCTAACTGACTTGGTTCTATTTCCAGATTTCTACTAATTTCTGCGATGAACTTATCCCAATCACTTGCGCTAATATCTGGTAAAGCAATTGCAGCGGGAGAACTCAACCATTGTGCCATGCGATCGCGCAAACGTATCTCTTGTTCTCTCGGCAGAATTTCCGCGATAGGTACTTCAATGGGGTCGAATAATGTAACTGTAGAATTTGATGTACCAAAATCTATCGCAAACCAACCGGGAAACCTTTTTTTTGGTTTCTCGGTTTTGTTGTTAACTTGTTCAAAATTCATTGTTAATAAATCGGTTAATTCTTTATTATTGTTTAATTGGAAAAGGTTCATATTTGTAGAAAGTTGAGATTATAGCGTTTCCTAGTCTGCTGAGGTACAAATTTATCTGCGTCCATCTGCGTTTATCTATCTTCCGAAGCGGTTAATTCAATATTCTGTACCTCATGAATGTGGGAATCGCTATAGGACAAACAATCAAATCGAATTACTTTCAAAGTTAGCAATATCTAAAATAATCTGCAACCAACTAGGAATTTCCGCATTGATTTGCGATTCATCTGTTGCAATATATCTTAATAACGCTTCCTTTTTAGAAATATTTTGTAAACAAGGAACAATCTGATCTAAAATTCCTTCTAGTTCGGCATTAACTCGCTGATTGACTTCACTAACATACTGCACAAGATGTAAACTGGCACTAGCAGTAATTTCATCTCGCAGTCGCAGTACTAAAAGTTGATGGTTAGCGGTTCTGGGGTTACTTTGGCTTCTTTCTGGCGCCCAATCAAAGATTTGTCCAATGTTGTGTTTATCGTCTTGACGTGCTAAGGGAAACATGTTAGCTGGGACGTTGGTTTTATCTTTACTACTAACTTCGGAAATTATAGCTTCTTGCCATTGGTTAGGATCGCATCCTAAAAGCAGTTTGTAAAATAAATCTGCTTCTTCATCACCAAATTTTTGTTGAATGTCTTGTTCTTGTTCGGGATGGAGAATTTCTCGCAAGCGATCGCGTTCTTTGGCTATTTGATTTGATAACTTACTCAACGAGTCTACCACTGCTTGACTCAGGCGATCGCGTGCAAATTCTTCTAGTTCTTTAATTGTCTTTTCAAATGCCGGATAAAAATCATCGCTTTTGGTTGGGAGGGAACTATTAAGTTTATTTCCTCTATCAAATAATTTCCCTGCCGCACCTTTTGATTCTGTTAATGATATCATCCCATTGTTTGCTTTGTTGAAAAGCAAAGTCCACTGACTCCAATTAAGTATTCTATAAGTTAGTTCGTCTTTCACCACATCGCTAACTGTAATTCCTCGTTTGTCTTTGAGGGGTTCTTTACTTAATTCTTTTTGGAATTTTCTGTATGTTTTATCTAAGGTTTCCACGGCAAAGCGTAAGTCAAGAAAAGATTGACTTTCTGCCATTGGTATGCCTTGTTCTTTAATTTCATCTAAGATATTTTTCAACTTATCTTGTTGTTGATGCAAAGCATTAGCAGATCGACGGGTATCTTCATAAAGTTGCTTGAAACCGTGAGTAGCTACGTGGGTTTGAATCAATTCTCGCAGTTTGCTAATGCTGCCATCTTGTGCAAAGTAACTCAATTGTCTGCCTAGATGACTGCGGGAATCAGATTCTAACAAACGTTCGCTTAAATCTCCCCATTTTTGTTGCAATCGTTTAGACCGATCTAAATAATCAGGATAATCTAAATTAGCTAAAAACTCTGGTGAACCTGCTTTCACTTTACTAGAACGTTTGGCTAAATCAGCTAATCCTAAAAGTGGTGAGAGTAGAAGAATTCGCTCTTTTTGGCTGGTAAATGCGGATGCACCTTCAAGAGTTGTTTGCAACACTTTAAGTTTTTCGCAAACTGTGTCTTCTTTTAAAGGATTATCTGCATTATCGTTAATTAAGTTATCAAGTTCTCTTTCACCACCTTCACTTTCTAAAGGTAGTTGATCAAAACGTCCTACCCCTACTAAAATTAAATCTTTGAGGTCTTGTCCTGGACGTTGCTGTTGCATCATCGTGAAGATTTTGTTAGCGCGATCGCTTCCCGGAGATTTGCCATTTAGTAAGACTAAAATTGTTTGTACTTCTGCCAATTCTCGTAACGACAAAAATGTATCTCTCACTCCCGAATTAGCAGCACCTAATCCGGGAAAATCTAATAAAATAAACTCTGATGTTCCACTCTTTCCGGAAATATCCCAAATATCTTTTGATATTTTTACCTCAATATCTACACGACGAATCAGCGGAAAGCTATTTTGTAATAACTTTGCTGGCAGTCTTTGAGGTGCATTTGGTAATCTAATATGCGTTGGGGGTAAATCTTTAAAGTCGAGAGTCTGAATCGCCATTGGTTGATCGGCTAGCGTCAGTCCATCGCGGGCGGTGGTAGCATCAATATTGTAGCGCCTACCAGACATTGCCGCACCATAAGAATTATAAGCGCGAATGAAAGATACTAACTCGCGCAACAAATAACGCAACTCCAAGTTTTTACTATTGTTCCACGTTTCTTCGCACCAGCTAAGAATATCATTCCAGGTTTTCAGCTTTTCTTGGGGTACAGAAGACAATCCCGCTGCGATTGTTCTTTGGTTTGCCTCCCCCAGCATGAAGCGCAAACACTCGTTAACCTCGTCGTGAGTCAGATACTCAACAGTAAAATTACTCACTTCCGTGGTTTTAAAGTCTTCTTGCGGTTTGAGGTGAATGGCGGTAACGTTCCCTGTAGTAGGATTCTCACTAATTGGTAAAGCATCTGCGTAACCAATCAAACTGCCTAAAAGCAAAGTTTTTCCACTACTGAATTCACCCATCACACCAATTTTAACACTTGATGTCGCAAGTTTGACAGTTTTCTGTGCAGCTTCCCGCAGGTGAATCAGACAGTCATCTAGACTAACTGGAACCCAATCTTCTTGTTGTGAAGGCTGTTGCGGTACTGAGTCTATTTTCCGGAGAATCGATTCACCATACTTTTGAAAACGATCCAGTTTTTCTGATTCCATAGCGTAGTTTTCCACTGATTTAAATAAATAATGAATTTTTCTCACTAAAGATAGGCAGATGCAGCGCAGATAGGTGTGTGAGGGTGGGAAGTTAGAACTAGCAAAGTAATTTGAGTACGTGGTGCAGATACTTTATTAGCCACAAAACCAGAAAATGTCAATACTTGTGAAGCATTTTTTAATCGCATTCATTAATAGCGATCGCGTCAAGTTTCATCTCATCTGGGATGACTAATGATAAGTACAATAATCGACTTAATGGGGGAGGGTGTAAACACGCGCAGTCATGACCTTCCTGGGAAATGCCCTATCTCCTTTTCCTCTAAGATGCTGTCCACCCACCATCAACCTCAATAATTTGCCCTGTCACATAGCCGCATGTGGCAAGGAAAAATACTGCATCTGCCACCTCATCACTGTTACCTGCACGGTTGAGCGGAATTTTGGCTTTTGTTGAGGAAGAAAAATTTTCCTTCGTTTCCTTTGACAAATTAGATTGGATATCTGTGCCTTCGATTAATCCCGGTGAGATAGCATTCACGCGGATGCCTCTAGGAGCTAGCTCAACCGCAAGGGAACGTGCCATCGAGTTAACAGCACCACAAAGGGCAGAACCCGCACTATAGTAAGGCAGTCCGACAGAGGCTGCAATTCCAGAGCAGAAGATAATAACACTCCCCGGTGGCATTTTGGGTACTGCATAATGCGCTGCCGCTAGTTGACCAAAGAACCGTCCTTCAAAAAGGGATTTAGCTTCAGCCATTGGTAGCGTATCAATTGCACCAAAGATTGCTGCACCAGCACAAGTCACAAGAAGATCCACCCGCTCCAGTCCCTCAAAAAGCCGCTGCACTTGTTCAAAATCAGAGACATCGGTGGGAATTGCAACAGCTCCGTATCCGATGCTTTGAGCTGCTGTTGCCAAGCGTTGCGGCTGTCTGCTTGCCAGAATGACTTTTGCCCCAAAAGATGCAAAACGTCTTGCTACTGCGTAACCAATTCCCGTAGAGCCTCCTGTTACAACAGCAATTTTTCCTGTAAGTATTTCTTCCATACAATTTCCTTTAACTAGTTGTCAATTTTTTTTGAAATTTAGAAGAATGAAAATAATTCGTACTTATTATACCTTTATCTTCTCAACATTACTGTTGCTTACAGCAATTTTCATTTCTTCCTTTGCGGCTGGTGCAACTTTGCGTGAGATAAAAATAATGTGGTTCAATTCTTTGAAAATTGCTGTATTTGACATGCAGATAATTTTTCACACCTCGTCCTACACTTTTTTTCTCCGTGAACTAGCTAAAAATTATGGATTGCGATCGCTCTATCCTAGATATTACCAACTCCTTCTTAATAAAGGAAGTTGCACCCAAAGCTAACGAAATAGACAGCAACCCCCAAGCGCTATATCAAGCACTCCAAGGTTTGGGAAAGTTAGGTTTACTAGCGCTACGAACTGACAAACAACTCAGTGAAGCGACTTTTGGGGACTTTCAAGAATTAATTGCTAGATATTCTGGTACTTTAGCTTTTGTGCAAACCCAACATCAAAGTGCGGTAGCGATGCTCGTCAACAGTGACAACTCAGCATTAAAACAAGCATACCTGAAACGGATGGGCAACGGTGAAGTTTTAATTGGAGTCGGTTTCTCTCAGTTGCGACGACAAGGTGAACCCCTAACATTAGCCGTACCTGTTGCCGGAGGATATCAGTTAGATGGAGTTGTACCTTGGATAACTGGCTGGAACTTATTTCAACATTTTATCATTGCTGCGACATTACCTGATGGTAGTGCAGTTTTTGGTATCGTCCCTTTTGTGCAGACATCTCAAAAAGCTGGAGGTGAAATCACATTTACCACCCCGGCACAACTGGCAGCAATGACATCAAGCAATACCGTATCTGCCACTTTAACTCGCTGGTTCTTACCTCAAGAGCAGGTAGTTTTTATTAAACCACCAGGATGGATTCACGAAAACGATAAAAACAACATTTTGCGGGCAACTTTTTTAGCTACAGGATGCGCTTTTGCAGGTTTAGATATTATTGAAGCAGCTAAAGAGAATAAATCACGACCTTTTATTAACGATGCCTTTGAATCTTTATTACAAGAATTGACTCAGTGTCGCACTCTTATTAGAGAAGCGCAACAAAAATCAATCGGAATAACAGAACTCCTGCAAATGCGAGCTTGGGCAATTGACTTAGCAACGCGAATCGCTCACGCGGCTGTTACCGTTTCCAGTGGAGCCGCTAATTATATGCATCATCCAGCACAACGAGTTTATCGGGAAGCTTTGGTATTTACGGTAACGGGTCAAACTACCGCAGTTATGGAAGCAACACTTCAGCAGTTAACGCGATCGCCAATTCAAAATAAAGAATTTCAACCGCAGATGGACGCGGATAAACGCGGATACTTATATCAGCGTCCATCTGCGTTTATCAGCGGTTCAAAATCCTCCGTCATCCATCTAAGCCATATAATTGATCCAGATATACCGCAATGGCAAGGCGATCCTCCTGTAGAATTTGAGACTGTAGCAGAATTAGAAAAAGATGGTTATTATCTGCGACGTTTCTCTTTGGGGGAACACAGCGCTACTCATATCAACGCTCCGAAAAGTTTTCACGACTTTGGTGTGGGAATTGACAAATACCCTGCCGAATCGTTGGTTGTGTCGGCAGTAGTTATAGATATTCGCGCCAAAACCACAGTTAATTTTGATTATATCTTGACTGTGGCTGATGTTCTGGCTTGGGAAGAAGAATATGGCGAGATTCCCGCAAACAGTGTAGTTTTACTGTATACGGGGTGGCAAGATAAATGGCGTGATAAAGATGCATTTTTCAACCAAGATGCTCAAGGAAGTCTGCATTTTCCGGGTTTTGGCAGTGATGCTATCCAGTTTTTGCTAGATGAACGCGAAATTGGTGGGGTAGGAATTGATACTCACGGTGTAGATTCTGGGCAAGATACAAGCTTTACTATCAACCGTTTGGTGTTGGAGAAACCGCGCATTGTGTTGGAGAATTTAACTAATTTAAATCAACTGCCACCAAGGGGAGTTATGCTGGCGATCGCACCTCTATTATTACAGCATGGTTCTGGTTCTCCGGTTGGGGTGTTGGCTTTAGTGCCAGGAATTTAAAGATTTAAACGCAAAGGTACGCAAAGGTTGACGCAGAGGTTCGCGTAGTTTGGTTCACAACACGAGGACGTTGGTTCACAACACGAGGACGTTGGTTCACAACACGAGGACGTTGGTTCACAACATGAGGACGTTGGTTCACAACATGAGGACGTTGGTTCACAACATGAGGACGTTGGTTCAC
>CASBQA010000162.1 GCA_949127635.1 Nostocales cyanobacterium PMM_0069
ATATATTGAGAACATACTTCAACAAAAAAATTAAATCGACCAATTTTGAATTTTTAAACCCGGCACTTTTTCAAAATCCTGCAAGTTTCTTGTCAGTAAAACACCATCACAAGCTAAAACAATCGACGCGATGCGTAAATCTTGAGTCCCTATACGAAAACGTTGCGCTTTTAATGATTGATAAATATCGTCGGATTTTGCATCATACTGAAGAACAGTAAATTCAGATAATAACATCACCGTATCAACAAGAAATCGATAAGCTATTGACTTAGCTCTTCCATCTTTAGCTTCGGCAACTTGAGCTAAACGTCCCCTCAACTGTTCTTCGAGATTGATAGCTGTTGTTGTTAACTGCACTTTAGCAGCCAAAATATTTTCAATAACCTTGGGGTGATTGCGTCCATAAAGACTGAGATGGTCTGTATCAAAAACGTAAATTGTCATCACTCATCTGTTAAAGCATTAGATTCTTGACGAATTAAAGCTAACTTATCCATAAAATCATCAAAGGTTGGGTCCGAAGCAAGTATTCCCGCATACTTCATATGTGGTATATTTTCGCTCGTTTCTACTTCGGAATTTACTTCTATCGAGACAAATTTTCCCTTTGCAAGTTGTGTTTCCAGGGCAGATTTTGCATTAGAGATTGCTTCGGCTTCCGTTGTACCCTCAACAGTTAAATTCGGCATTCCTACAACCGATGCAATAAAATGATGCTCATCTTGACTCCGAACAAAAACTTGATAACGCATAGAATTTATCTCCGCATATAAATAATTGTTAGTAATTTTTATAAAAATAAAATTACTAAAAACAAAAATCCGAAATTAGCCGCTGGGTTTGGGATTATTAAAAGTATTTTACATTCCCCATCACAATTTTAGCCAAATCAATCCAGGACACTTTCCCCCAGTCCCTCGCTAAAGCGTTGCATAAATCGGCGATCAATCGAGTCTTTGAGACGCCACAATAATTTATGCGGTGGCAAAGTGAAAAAACCTCGTGTAGCGATCGCACGTTTATCCCCAGTACCAATTAAACTTAAATATTGCTTCTGTGGTTTGTAAGGTTTGGGTGATTTTCCTAATAAAATTCGCTGCAAATTTTCAAATAAAGGTTTACCTTGCCTAACTGCAAATACACCAGCTTTCGGACGCGGATGATTTACCATTGTGGCAATATCACCAGTAGCAAATATGTGTGGATGTGTTAGCGATCGCAATGTGTCATCAACTAGAATAAAGCCTAGCTCATCGGTTGCCAATTCTGTTGTTTTTAACCACTGTGGTGCTGATGCTTGAGTTACCCAAAACAAGCGATCGCATTTCACTTTCAACCCAGATTCACATATAATATTTAATTCACCTTTCTCTATAGAACTAAAGTTATTAGGTGCAACTTGACACACACTTTCCCCCAAATGGAGTTGCATCCCCCGTTTAATCAAAAGTTGTGTAACTAACCGCCGCACTGATGGATGATAATGAGGCATCAGTTCCGCGTCACGCTGAAATAAATGAATTTCCAACTCAGGAAAATTCTTCTCCCGCTTTTTAATAGCCAGTAAATGAGCTTGCATCGATAGTGCTAATTCTACACCGCCAGCGCCACCACCTACTATTCCAATCCTGATTAATTTTTCGGGATTTTCAGCGACATCCTCAAGTAACTGATACCAATGTTTCAGTAGTTGCGCCACAGGTTTAGCCGGAATTGCATATTCTGCACCTGATACAGATAGCATAGAGGGAGTGCTCCCAATGTCAATTGACAGCACATCGAAAGCTACAGGTGAGCAGTTAGCACAAAAAACTTTATTATTTTTTAAGTCAAGACCCACTGCTTTATCGATGTATAATTGTGCTTGGGCAAATTGAGCTAAACCTTGCAAATCGATGTGACATTCATCATGAGTGTAAAATCCAGCAATGTGTCCGGGTAGCATTCCAGAGTAGGGTGTATCTGATGCTTCGGTAATCAAGGTTAACCGTACTCCTGGTAACGGTTTCATGCCAAACATCAAAAGTGCGATCGCATGGCTATGACCGCCACCAATCAGCACTAAGTCTTTTACAATTGGTTGTGTATTTTGTTGCATTTGGTAAATCCATGCCAGAGAATTAAAAATTACAGATAAATTTTGTAAAATTCTTTTTTTCTAGCTATAAGCTTATATTTTCTAGACTGTAATTATTATTTATATAAATTAAAAAAATCTTAATTTTTCATCTAAAATTAGTGTAATATGTATAAATTATTAAAAGCTGTTATAAAAAGATTTGGTGTATTTAAAGTAAAGAATAATACGTATTAAACAGCACAAAGTTAAGATTTTACTAAGAACAGCTTAATAGTGAAATTCCTCCTTTAGAAGCTTGTCAAACAAAACAGAAACGCCCAAAATCAACATAAGTTGCTCAAATTAAGCCTGAGGGACAGTAATTAATGGAAGTGGGAGGTAAAAACATAGCAACTAATCTGGATGCAATCTATAAAAGCGAGCAAATTGCCAAGAACGATCCACAACAACACTGGGAAATCATGGAAATGCTCACGATTTTTGTGCGAAATAATGCTCCTTACACACCTCAAGAGAAATCAAAAAGCAACTTAAAAACGAAAATTCGTACAGATATTCAAGCAGCTCTAACGGTGATTGCGAGGAGAGATATAAAAAAAGATCCGGAAAATCAGCTACTTGATTTGAGCTATACGGATATGCGGTGGGTAAACCTGAATGGTGCTAACTTAGCAGGAGCGAATTTATATCAGGTTAACCTGGCAGGGGCAAATCTCAAAAGTGCTAACTTAAGTGGTACAATCCTAAGTGCATCTAACCTGGCTGAAGCAAACCTCAGTGGTGCTAACTTAGCAGGGGCAATTCTCAGTGCGGCAAACCTCTCAGGGGCAAATTTGCATCAAGCCAATTTACATCAAGCTAATTTGTTTCTAGCTAATTTGCATTACACAAATCTCAGTGGTGCAAAACTGGATCGGGCAAACTTCCGGGATGCTAACCTGTAGACATCCAAGAAGCCAAATATCTAGATTTTCAGCACATGAAATCGGGTGAAGTAAAAGTGAGTTTTGTACGTCTGTAAGCCATCTACGCTCATATTTCATTTAAACCAATCTACCAATCGTAAAAGTAAGAATAATTAAGACTTGGGGCACATATTGCAATTTGGAGATAAATGCTATATTGTTTTTGCCAATAATCATTCTAAAATGTGAGGAAGACTTTTGCTATGTCTGCTAAGAAGACAGGCACGCTTTTGAATTGGTTGATAGCCATATCGGTTATATTTACTGTTTCATTAACTCTAATTTTATTGGCATTTTCTCATCATGAGAAAGTGTCAACGCAGCAAGAAATAGAGAATAGAAATCAAACATTAACAACTTCTGCAATAGTTTTTTTAGGGCTAGCAGGAATGATTAATGCTTATTATGGAGCAAAGCGTACAGAAGCTTTAGAAAAAAGTGCGATCGCATCTGAAAGAAACATCGAACTCGGCATTGAAAATAACAAACTCAATCAAGACAGGTTATTTGCTGAACGCTTTATCGCAGCGATTGAACAGCTTGGACATGACAAAGTGTCAACCCGGACAGGTGCAATTTACGCTTTAGAACGAGTTGCTCAAGATTTTCCTAAAGAACACTGGACAATCATGGAAATTCTCTCAGCTTTTGTGCGCGAGAATGCTCCGATCCAGGTCTTTCAACCCCAACAAACCGAGGAAGATTCTGAACCTCGTTTTGGCAGACACACCCGCGTCACCCATCGCGAACATCCCGACGACCTCAACTGGCTGGAAGAATCACCCCGCATTCCTACAGATATTCAAGTGGCTTTAACAGTCATCGGTAGACGCGATTCACAAAAAGACCCGATAAATCAAAAAATTGATTTACGTAATACTCACATCAGACGTGCAGACCTGCGTGGAGTAGATTTTGCCGGAGCAGACTTGAGTGGATCTGACCTTTGTGGTGCAGACTTGCGATCAGCCGATCTGTGTGGTGCAGACCTGGAAAAAGCTCAACTCTGTGGTTCAATTTTGTATGAAGCCAACTTGCAATCATGCAACCTGAGTGCGGCAAACATGAACGGAGCTAATCTCAATAAAGTTAAGCTTTGTGGAGCAAACTTGCGTGGAGCTAACCTTTGTGGAGCAAGTTTGCGTGCGGCAAATCTCACCGACGCCAACCTTTATAAAGCCAACTTGCAACAAGCAACTTTAAAACTTGCCAATCTCTCTGGTGCAAAGTTATTTTTAGCCAACTTGCAACAAGCAAAATTTGGTAAAGCTAACTTACAGGGTACTGGTTTGATTGGAGCCAACTTGCAACAAGCAAACTTGAATGGAGCCAATCTTAGTAACGCAAATTTAAATGCAGCCAAACTGCAACAAACAGAGATATTGTTTGCTAATTTGTCGGGAGCAAGTTTGATAGAAGTTGATTTATATAGAGCAAATTTGATGGGAGCCAATTTGCAAAGAGCAATCCTTCATGAAGCTAACCTTTGTGAGGCAAACTTGATGGGAGCTAACCTTTATGGAGCGAATCTTTGCGATGTTAAATTAGAAGGGGCAATTTTGACAGGTGTCAAAAATTTAGACCCACAGCAGATTAGAGGAGCATTGGGCGATCGCACAACTCGTCTACCTGATAATGTTGAAATACCAATGCATTGGCGGCAAACTGTCTAAATAACATTTGGGTGCATCTTTTGATTATACAAAATCTATTGCTGTGTTTGCCTGTTAGAAATTATTGTACGACTTACGCACTTGTTACCAGAAAACAAGACTTTGAGATTGCAACGCTTTGGTTGCAATGAGGGAAATATGTAGTCCGTGTCTAAGTCCTATATTCGTCTTTACTAACCCACATTTCGCACCCAATTTCTAAAAGCTTGAATGGCTTGGCTGCTACCAACAACTTGACTTTGCTGGACGTATTGATTTACTAGTTCAATTATGGGTATATCTGGAAAAGTAGGACTAAAATTTAACTCTACATATTTTCCTGCTTCCAAGACGTTAATTTGTAACCCTTGTTTTCCATATCGCCAAAGTTCTGGTACTCCCAACATTTGGTAATTATCCAATTGCGTGCGAGAAGTTAAATCAATTTCTATGGCTAAGTCTGGGGGTGGGTCTACACTTAAATTTATGCGATTTTTACCAATAACTGCCGCTTGATTTTGAATGTAAAAACAAGTATCCGGTTCTACTCCCTGACTCATTTTTTCGTTTTTTAGGGTTGTTGAACCTAAAGCATCGTAATTGATATTTCGTTCATTCAATAAAATTTTGACCATATCGCCAATAATTTCTTTGGCTTTTTCATGTTCGGGTAAGGGAACCATAATTTCTAAAAAACCATGACTATAGGAAATTCTGGCAGCGCGATGTTCTCCTAATTCCGCCAAAATATTTTCAAATTGCTGCCAGCTAACGTCCTCAAGTAACAGTTGTTGTCCTGGTTGAATCCTCAATTGTCTTAACTCTAAAAGCATAAAGATTGATCCAACTCTTTTAATACAATTATAATGATAAAACCTTTATATTTGAGTGGTGAACCCCTCACTACTTACTTATCAAAACATCGGATTGTGTTCATAATCCCAACATTTTTCATCACGCCAAATTCTATGAGTATGCTGACATTGTGATTGTTCAGTCAGCCAAGGAATCGATGTTGGGTGGTTCACACTAGTAAATGTGGAATCTACGGTAGAAAGTGAGAGTATTAGCGAAGCTGTACAAAAGCCAGAAGTCGGTAATACGGTCACAAACACAGCAAACAACATAATTTTTGCTCTTGTCGAAAGTTGAAGTTTGCCTTGTTTAATACTCTGGCGATCGCGCATATATTTACCCAATTTTTCCCGAATATAAGTAGAAACAGTTAAACGTAAAATGCCAACTTTATAGAAAGCATACATAAGCAAAATTTTGCTTTCTGCCTTCTAGTTGATATAAACAACGAAAAGAATAAAAGCAATGCAAATATTTGCACTAAAAAATTGTGTTAAAAACTTTATTTGTTTGCTAACTTTATAGGCGTGTATATCCCGTGGCTCTTTGTAATCTATCTATAAGTTGATTTTTGCATCCTCTTCTCTAAAAGCAAAGATGCTAATCGTGATTTTTACTAAGAAAAAATACTTAAGTGTTGTTTTTAAAGATTATGTA
>CASBQA010000163.1 GCA_949127635.1 Nostocales cyanobacterium PMM_0069
ATATGATTACTTAATTGCTGAAAAAAGTTCATTTAATTTTATCTTAGTTAAATAAAGCAAAAAGTCTTGATAATTAATTAAGATAGAACCAATCATTTTGATTTAAATCAAGTTAAGTGTTGAAGTGCAGACTACTACAAAACTATTTCAAATATTTACAAAACATGGATAGCGAAAACCGCCTACGCTATCAAACTGCTATGGTATCAACTTATTACCCTGAAACTAGTTTCCTTGACTATATTGTCATGCCTAATGGAACTGAGCAATCTCCAGGCTCGGATATCCTCACACAGCTGCATAGTGGAAAGGTATTTATCGTTAACAGTCGTCGGCGAAATGGGTTAATACTATTCAAACGCTACCATGCAGAATTTGCCGGACCAGGTGCAGCTGTCGGAGGTGATTACGATCGCGATTGCCAAAATTTATTGCCGATAGGTAATTTGCAGCTATTGACTCCCGACTCTTATGAGGAACGTCAGAAAGCTTACTTGATCAGACGGCAGTGGATTCGGTTAATCAAGCAAATTACAGAAAACCCAGTGGCTATTCAGCGAGTTCAAAAGATTCTCGATCAATTTGAGCAATACTTTGCACCAGAAACGGTGGATAAGTTGCCTGATATAGCTTTTGCTCTTTTGGTAGGTGTGCTGCCACAAACAGTGGGAATAGTACGGCGTTTGGGCAGCGATCAGTATACCCGATTTAATTAACTAGCCAACGTAAACTGCGCTTTACTTTTCCCGGATTAAAAATTTTTCTTCCCTTTTCCCTTTTTGAAAGCAGGCTGTTAATATTAAAGATTTGTTAAAGCCGTTTGTAAGCGACTCAGCGTGCGGAGGTTTTCCTCTGGGGTTCCTATTGTGATTCGCAATCCTCCACTGATATGTCGCACAAGAGTGCCGGCAGTTTTCAGTTTTTGGGTAAGATTTATTAAATAATCGTCTTGTTGTTTCAAGGCATTTGGTTTGAGTCGCAGGTAAATAAAGTTAGCAGCGCTTTCGGCAACTTGTAATGTAGGGTATTGAGATAAAGCTTCGATAAGTTTGGCTCGTTCAATGAGCATTTGGGGAATTGACTTCAATAACAGTTGGCGGTTTTGCAGAGCAATTAACGCCGCAGCGATAGAAACGCTGGGAAGATTGTAAGGTAAGCGCACTTTTTCTAGAATAGTGGTTAACTCCGGATGAGCAATGCAATAGCCAACCCGATGAGCAGCCAAACGGAAGGCTTTAGAAAATGTCCGCATTATCATCCAGTTAGGACGTTGTGGTAATTCGCTAGCTAAGGTAGTCTGGCTAAATTCAAAGTAAGCTTCATCAATTACGACCAAAACGCGATCGCTCAAACTTCTTAACCATGCCAATTCTGCCGCAGTTAAAGCATTGGCTGTGGGGGAATTAGGATGAACTACAAAAATCACCCGAATCGGCGGATTTTGCGTTTGTTCTATCGCTTTATCAGCCGCTTGTAAATCAATTTCAAAATTCGCTTCATTTCTACCCACCGTCACAACGGGAATGCCCAAAGTTTGCGCCAAAATCCCATACATCGAGAAAGTGGGAGTAGCAACTAAAACTGAACCTTCTCCCCCGACACAACTGGCAATTAAAATTGAGCGAATTAGTTCATCTGAACCATTGCCAACGGAAATATTAGCAGCAGTGAAAAAAGATGACGCGAGATTAGCTGATTCATTGACATAGAGAGCGATCGCATTCTTCAGTGTCTCATGTCCGCCATCAGGATAACGGTTCGTTTCAATTCTTTGCTGATACTCCCAAGCAAGTTTTTCTTTTAACTCAGGTGACAAATCATAAGGACTTTCATTCGTATCTAGTCGATCCAATTGCGATGGAACTGGTTCTGCTGTACTACTACCGGGATGAGGTTTGTAAGCGCTAAATTTAGCTAAATCTGAGCGGATAAATGGCAGCATAGTCAAAGGTCAAGGGTTAATGGTTAATGGTCAAGGGTCAAGGGTCAAGGGTCAAGGGTCAATATTTGGACTTTGGACTTTGGACTTTTGACTCTTGACTTTGGACTCTTGACTTTGAAAATTAGTAAGAACTTGATATTTTACAACTTCATGGCAGCTGGCAGATACAGCAGATTTCAGGTTTAGGAGGTACATGTATAAAACCCCTCTCCTTGTAGAGACGTAGCACAGAATAGTCTCTACGTGTATTCGATTAGATCGATGGGGTGCTGTATAGGCGAATTGCTTGCCAAATTTCTGATGTGACATTGCCTAAAGCGTGATTGCTGTCAAGTTCAATTAACTCTACCCAAGGACGTAAACATGCAAAATCGCGGCTTGCTTGAATAGGGATAACTTCATCTTCTTTTCCATGCAAGATTAGGGTAGGGATGGGACGTTGCAGGTATTGTTCTTGATATTGGGCAGCATCGGTAACGAAATCGTAATGAAGGGGTAGCGTAGACGCGGAGCGGCTTGTCGTTAGACATCGCTTTTCGCCATAGTGGTAAACTTCTAGATATTTTTCTTGTTGCCAACGCTGCAATTTTTCATCTCCCAACTTTGGCAACCAATGAGATAAAAATCCAAAAGCCGGTGCTAACAAAACGATACGCTGCACTTGTAAATATTGTTGTCCTAAATGAGCTGCGGTTAAACCACCCAAACTTGAACCGATTAAAGTCACAGGTGTTGCATTTGGAGGAAATTCAGCAGCAACTTGTTTTAGCTGTCGGGTGATTGTCAGATGGGAAAAATCGCCCAAATTCAAATCGGGAATTTTTAACTTTGTGTGAATTTGGGCAAAGCGCGAACCTATATCCCGCGCTTTGGCAGAATTTCGACTTGAAGCAAAGCCGTGGAGGTAGATGTAATGCAAGGGGAAGTGGGGGAGTGGAGGAGTTAATAGTCCAAAGTCAATAGTCCAAAGTTTTTGCACCATTGACCATTGACTATTGACCATTGACTATTGACTCATCGCATGGTGACAAATTCTTCTGCGGATGAGGGATGGATACCAACGGTAGCGTCAAAGTCTTTTTTGGTTGCACCCATTTTAACAGCGATCGCTACACCTTGAATTATCTCACCTGCATTTTCTCCTACCATGTGAGCGCCTACTACTTTGTCGGTGTTGCCATCGACTACCAACTTCATCATGGTTTTTTCTTGAGCGCCCGTTAAACTATGAAACAACGGGCGGAAGCGTGTACGATATACTTTGACGGCATCTCCGTACTTTTCTTGTGCTTCGGCTTCGGTTAAACCGACTGTAGCGGCTTCGGGGTCGGAAAATACCGCCGTAGGAACAGTTTCGTGGCTGAATAAACGGCGTATGCCGCCAAATTCGCTATCAGCAAAAGCGCGACCTTCACCAATTGCTACCGGAGTTAAGTTAATTCTGTCAGTGACATCACCGACGGCAAAGATATTTTCTTGGGAAGTTTGACTAAATTCATTGACAGCGATCGCCATCATACTGCTGTATCCGGGTCCTTCGATATCACCTTCAACAAGATCCACTCCGGCATTTTCTAAACCCAATCCTTCGATATTCGGTATCCGACCGGTGGCAACTAAAAGCACGTCGGCAATTATCGGTTCTTGGTCTGCTTCAGATAAAGTCAACTTTAACCCTTCCGGGACTTTCTCAACTGTTTCGATCACATTATTCTTGATCAAGCGAATGCCGTGATTCGTCATTCCCTCTTCAATTCCGCTGCGAATGTCATCATCAAAACCTTTCAAAATTTTCTCACCTCTGGTAATCTGTGTCACTTCGGAACCAAGCCCACGCATGATGCAAGCAAATTCTGTGCCGATGTAACCCGCACCAATAATAACGATGTGCTTCGGTTGTTCTTTCAGGTGAAAGATTTCGTTGGAAGTAATGCCATATTCCATACCAGGTAAATCTGGTTTAACCGGACGTCCACCTACAGCAATTAAAATTTTATCAGCTGTAATTTTGCGTCCATCAACTTCTACAGTGTGAGGATCTACTAAAGTAGCACGAGCGGGAATTAGATCGACGCCGGCTTTTTCTAAAAAACCGATATGCAGTTGCGATAGTCTGCGGACTTCTTTATCTATAGAAGTAATGAAATGTTCCCAATCCAACTCTGGTTCACCGACTTTCCAGCCATAACCTGCGGCATCATGAAATAATGCGGGAAAGTGAGAGCCGTAAACCATCAGCTTTTTGGGAATACAGCCACGAATCACACAAGTACCACCAACTAAATCATTTTCCGCGATCGCCACTTTGGCACCGTAGCTAGCTGCCCGCTTGGAAGATGCTAAACCACCAGAACCAGCACCAATGACAAACAAGTCGTAATCATACGTCATAAAAATTATCTTCCCTGCAAATAGGACAACTTCGCTAATTGTTTCTCTATAACTATTGAAACAAAAATTTATCTGTTAGTGCTTGCCCTGGTTTCCCCCCTTGGAATTATGGTTGAGCGATCGCCACATAAATAAAAGTGATATCAAACTTTATCTATGTATCTAATTTGAAATCAGTGCGATCGCTAGACCGAAGAAGGTGTAAAATTTAAAACGGTGTTCCCAGCTTTCAGCATCAGTAATTTAGTAATCAAGGAACCAAAAAGCATGGCAACTAATTACACTAACGAAGCCATCCGTAATATCTTAATTGGGTTCGGATACCTAGCTCCTGATAGTAATCCTGGTAGCAATCCTCCCTGGAAGACGAATAACAACCCTTTGACAGATGAACGCACAGTCACAGCAATCAAAAAGTTTCAGCAAGATTACTCCCTCAAAGCTGATGGCATTGCTGGCGATCAAACGAAGAAGGTGTTGCATGATACAATCGTCCAACTTCAGAATAACTTGAAGCGCCACGGTTTTGCCACTGATGCTCAGATACCCTCAACTCAACCGTTTTATGGACCAAACACTTATGAAGCAGTGAAGAGATTTGAGCAAAAACAGGGTTTGTCGGTGAATGGTATTGCTGACAAAGAAGCGCGTAACCTTCTAAATCAACCAAGTTTAACACCGAATAATATCAGGCTGATAGATGTTTGCATCCAATTCAAACAGAATCCGAAAAAGCCTAGTTATATTGAAGCGCTAAATTATTTACAAACTCAGTTAAGTTCAGACGTTTTAATTGAGTTTACCAACCACTGGCGACAAACTGTTGATGTCAATCCTGAGAAAGTTAAGCTTACGGATGTGTGCAACTCTTATGTAGCTAAAACCCATCAAGATAGAGCGCTCAATTACTTACAAAGTCAGATATCTCCAGATGTATACAAGAGATTTACTGAACTTTGGAAGAAGCAGTAATATCGTGTCCGTTTAATTAACAGTAATAAAAACGTCGCAACCATCGTAGAGACGTTCCAGTGGAAGGTCTTTACTGAATTAACGATACAATCTATCGCGAGTGTCAAAATGAATGTAGAGACGTAGTAGTGCTACGTCTCTACAAAGGTTAATGAATGCAACAAATTTAATTACCTAGCTTTCCCATTCGGACGTTGGATAATCGTTTCCACAATCCGACGTTTTCCCTTGGGTTCGATTCCTACCAAGCGCACATATTCGTTACTATGTTCGGCGAGAAAAAATTCCAAAGTTGATATAGCATCAGATTCGGCATCAATTTGTGGAACCGCAAAACTTTGCCAAGAACCGGTGCGAAAGCGTCTTTCATCTACGTGTTCAATACCAATTTTATAACCTTGAGATAAAATCTGACGTACTTGCTCTTGTGTTTCTAAGGTCAAATGTGCACTTGAAACATTCGTTTTTGCAGGTTCGTTTGAACTATTTTTTGACGACTGACTAACCGGTGTCACAACGCTTGTAGGTGCAGATCGAGAATTTCTGCCTCGATTTAAGCGATTGTACTCATCAACCAACTGAGAATTTTCCACCCGTTTTTGTTCACCTACCATAAAATTGCCCATCTCAATTAAGTGAGACAAGCTAAAATTAGGCTTTTTAAATTCTGGTGGTTTCTCGGCACTGTTAACTATACGTCGAGATATCTGCTCAAAACCGACTTGATGGATAAAGTTGCGGATTTGTTCGTCATAAATGCGCGATCGCAAAGCGCTAAAAAAGTCAATTGACTGATGGGGAAAATTATCTACAAATTGTTCAATTTCGCGTTGTGAAAGTCCATCCGCTTCAAAAATCCCACCAACAATTCCCACCTTGTCATCGCGGTCTGGTTCCCAGTAAAATTTATCCATCCGACCATCGCGAATTAACGGCGCGTAGAGAGTGGAAAAATCATTACCTGTAACAATAATCGGCACGCGACGTAAAGGATTAGAATCATAGCTTCCAGGTAACTGCACATCGGTAGGATTATCAGCAATATTCATCAATGTGGCATTTACCAACTGCGTATTTACAGTGTATTGCGTACCTTCATCAAAGCGTCCCGCACCGGCATCTAAGTCGTTAATCATCAGCACACACATTTTGCCGCGCACCTTGATTAATTCTGCTGTTTCTCGATAGCGCAGACGAATCAGACGCGCAGGATCTCCTGCATCTGGACTTTCCAGTTCACCCCCAGAAATCAGAGTTACCTCAATGCCCATTTTCTCGAAGACTAACTCACATTGAAAAGTCTTTCCCTCACCTTTGCGTCCATGAATTCCCAAAATTACAGGTACTCGCACACCGGGAATGTTCAAAAAGTTTTTAGTGATGTGGACGGCAAGTTTATCTAGAAAGCGAGGAGCAATATAATAACCCATGAGTCTGTCAATGAATATTTAGTACTTCTGAAGATAATGTTAGTTTTTTCTGGGGACAGCGGCTCACCAATTTTTTATAATAATTTTAATACTACCGTGCCAAACGCTGCACAAAATCTGCGTGTTCTTGACTATTTAATCCTTGTTGCACCACTGCTAAAACTTTTGTCATCTCTGCTGCACGTAATGCCGGCAAATCCAACCACAAACCAGGAAATACGCGACTTTTGATGATATTATTTGCATCCGGTTCTAGTAAGACATACTCGCTATTTTGCAAGCTGAACCAGCTAACTTTATTTTCTAAAATCTGCCAAACGATATATTCTTTAACACCGTTACGACGGTATACTACTTTCTTGTCATGTAAATCATTTGCTGCGCTACTAGCTGCAACTTCTACAACTAACTCCGGGGCACCTTCTACATAATCATCATCACTAATACGTGCTTGTCCCCCTAAACGTTGATCAATTAACAGTACAACATCGGGCTGTGGCTCATTATCTAAATCCAGGCGTACTGTGACATTATCACCTAACTCTACGCCTGGAGTAGAAACTTGATAAACTCCCAACCAAGTTATTAACTGTGCGTGGGGTTTTCCATGACTATTAAAACGTAGAGGTGACGCCATATACACTATTCCTTCTATCAGTTCTGCTTTTTTAATATGTGGCATCGCGGTATATCGGCGCTCAAATTCGTCACGAGAGAGGCGATCGCCACTTTCTAACGGCGGGATACGTTCTACCGATGCTGTCATTAGCAGATTCCTCAAAGGAGTGTTGCTGCATTCAGTATACTGCGGATTTGACGACAGCAACCGATGGATCGCTGACTGAGGAGTGAAAGCGTTTTGCCACAACAGTAAGGGTACTGCTTTTGTCAATCTCAAATTTATCAGGGTAGATTTCTCGTTTTCATTTGTACTACTTGCATAGTTCTTATTTTTACGTTATCAAATGGTCATCTCTGTTTATTAAATCTTCTTGACGAGGAACTGCATGATCCGCAAAAAATTTCATTGGTTAAAACTAGCTTTTCAATTAAAAGGCTCTATTGTCTCAGTAATTTATAAAAGAGTTCTGGCTTGTGGTTTTTTCGGTATTTTTGTTTCTCTGCTTTACTATTTAAAATTACCTGTTTCTCAACCAATTTTTGAAAGCGTTATTCCCAGTATTGTTTTAGGTTTACTACTTGTTTTTCGTACAAACACAGCTTACGACCGATTTTGGGAAGGAAGAAAATGCTGGGGTTCTATGGTGAATAATACGCGAAATTTAGCGAGACAGATTTTGGTATCGATTGATGAAATAACCCCAGAGGATAAAGAAAATAAAATGGCAGCATTATATTTATTGGTTGCTTTTTCTGTTGCAACTAAATACCATCTGCGGGGAGAACCTGTCAATAGTGAGTTAGAAGAACTCATGGGACATTCTCAGTATCTAAAACTAAAAACTTTGAATAATCCCCCTTTAAAAATTGCTTTTTGGATTGGTGATTATTTAGAGAGGCAATACAAGCGTAATTGCCTCAGTAATTATCAACTAATAGCTATACAAGACTTATTAAATAATCTCGTGGATAATTTAGGAGCTTGCGAACGCATTCTCAAAACGCCCATACCTCTAGCTTATACTATTCATCTGAAACAATTACTATTAATATATTGCTTATTATTACCTTTTCAACTAGTGGAAACTCTGGGATGGTGGACGGGTTTAATTACAGCCTTGATTAGTTTTACTTTGTTTGGCATTGAAGCCATTGGTATAGAGATAGAAAACCCATTTGGTCATGATGCAAATGACTTGCAATTAGAGACTATTTGTAACACAATGAAACGTAATATCGACGACTTAATTAAGTTTAATCCATATGTGCGATCGCATCATGAGAATATCAACAATTAAGATTACAACTGCATTTTTTTAGGACTAATCTCAAATGCTAAATCAGCACGATAAAAACATACATTTGTTCGCTCCGATTGCCCATCCATCACAAATTTTATTTAAATTGGCATTAACACCGCGATCACACCACCAAATATTCTCTCAAACATGCGATACTCCAGAGGAGTCACTTCGCGAACGCTATCTTCTCAGTACTCTGATCGCACCAAAAATATATGTTCTCCAAAATGCGATCGCTTTTATATTATGCTGGCGATCGCATCAATATATTATTAAATACAATGGGCTTTTGACAGTTAAGATCATTGAGAGCAAGTATTTGATTATTGCACCGATTTAGGCAAATGTTTCATGCGTAGGGATTCGATTTTTTATAAACTTTTCCAACAATCACCCAGTTTGTTATTTGAGTTACTGACAAATCCACCAACTGATGCAAACGAATACAGATTTGATTCGGTAGCTGTCAAAGAACCAAAATTTGAAATCGATGGCGTATTCTTACCACCACAAAGCGAAAATCCAGGTGTGGTGTATTTTTGTGAGGTGCAGTTTTATAAGGATGAAAGGCTATACGAAAGGGTTTTTGCCGAATCCTATCTGTATTTTTACCGCAATCGTGACAGATTTAGTAATTTACACATAGTCATCATATACCCATCCCGCAGTTTGGAACAAAGCGAGATTCGTCCTTACTTAAGTCAACTTAACAGCCCCCAGGTGAATCGCATATATTTAGATGAATTGGGGGATATTCGTTCCTTACCTGTGTGGGTTGCATTAATGGTGTTGACAACGCTAGAAGATGAGCAAGCTACTGAGGAAGCAAGGTATTTACTCACAAGAAGTCAGCAGTCAACTCCAGCGCCTGCAAATCGCGTCATAATGGAATTACTCACCACAATCATGGTGTACAAGTTTGAAGGCAAGAGTCAACAGGAGGTAGAAAAAATGTTAGGAATTACACTTAAAGAAACACAAGTTTATAGAGAGATTAAGCAGGAGGGAATACAGGAAGGAGAGCAACGGGGATTACAAAGAGAAAAATCGCTCGTTTTGCGTTTATTAAATCGTCGAGTGGGAGAATTACCTCAAGAAGCACGATCGCACGTTGAATCTCTTTCTTTGGAACAATTAGAAAATCTTGGCGAAGCATTGCTTGATTTTACCAGTATGGCTGATTTGCAAACTTGGTTGGAAGCAGTTGAAAGTTAACTGACCAAATTACTGCTTTAATTTTCATGATACTTAAATATCTTTAAAAATGCGATTACTTTTATATGTGCTGGCGATCGCATCAATAATATTCTCTACAAAAATGCGATCGCCTACTATTATCTAATGTTTAGGTATAAGAATAACCAATATTACCAACAGAGCGATCGCTTGATTTTCACAACAGTCGCTACATTTACTAAATTGCGATCGCACCAAAAATATATGTTCTCCAAAATGCGATTACTTTTATATTGTGCTGGCGATCGCACCACCAAATATTCTCTCAAAAATGCGATCGCACTCTTCTAAATACCGTGATCGCTTGACTTTTAAGATACTCGCTACTAGCTTAAAGGTCTGGGCGTGCGAAGAAAACATTATACCTCTCTATAGTCTGCGTCCATCCAAGGCTGTATATGAAACCAGCAAAAAAAAATGGTAATAAACTTATAAACCATTTTAACAAATTCAAGAATTCACTTGGATTTCCTTGTGACAATTTAGATACTGCTTGAAATACTGCGACTATTAAAGACTTAAGGTCTATTCTCACTGGATCTAACAAAGGACTTATCCAAAATATCAAGACACAAAGCCAAGCAAGCCCAATAAATAAACTACAGCACAACCAACTACGATATAGTCCTGACTTGTAAGCCGAAGGAAGATGTCCTATGGCAGTGCTAATGGTAAATTGTAAATCATCTTCAGATATCCAGTTATATTCATCCTTTTTGTTTTTGACATACCAGCCAACTTGCTTACCGAACTCATATTCATCAAGTTTACCGCTAACGCTTTGCCAAATGTGTTTTTGAACGCTAAAGCCAAATTTACCCTCACTATATTTAACCCAAAGTTGGTCAATAGTACGGAGGTCAGTATGGGGAAAATTTTGAATGGATTTTATATCTAGCCAACCTTCATTCTGCCTACTAGATGCTTTAAGCATAACTACAAGAGTTTCTTTATCTGCTTCTTTCCACTCGCCAATTTTGAGTAAATTTGCTAGTCTACGGTAATCTACATTTTTGTCAGAACTTAAATCATCTGGGAGAGGAGGAGGCGGTAATGGTGGTTTTGGAACTGACAGTAAATCAAGCCATTCCTGCATAGTTTGGGGACGGTTTTCCGATTCCAACTCCATCCCTTTGAGTATCGCCTGATTAACCCTACTACTAATACTCGGATTAATAGTTTTTGGCTCCTCCAATACTTCACCGCTAGCTCTAGTTATAGCCGGATGCGGAAGCGTTTTTGTTACCAAAAAATACAACGTTGCTGCTAAGGCATAAACATCTGTATATGCACCACGTTTTGCCACACTTTGATATTGCTCAATCGGTGCGAAACAGTGAGATAAATTTGCAGTATGCAGCTTTGTGACATTGGGTGTAAATTCCCGTGCAATGCCAAAGTCAATTAATACAGCTTCTCGTTGGTTAGAACGCACAATAATATTCGCTGGTTTGACATCCCGATGCAATAACCCACTATTATGAACAACCGTTAATGCTTCCCCAATTTGCCGAATATATCCTACCGCTTCAGCTTCCGATAACACACCCCCATTCACAACCCTATCTGCAAGGTGTTCCCCCTCAATATATTCCATTGCTATGCACCAAAGTTGCTTTTCTTGGAATACTTCTTTAACCTTGACAATATGAGGATGGTTGCATTTTGCTAATTTGACGGCTTCGTTGACAAAATCTTGCTGAAGTTTGGCAAAATCTGGACGGCGTTGCACTGTTTCATTCAAGGTTTTGATGACAACTCGTTGGTTATTTTCATCTCTTGCCAAGTAAGTAATACCAAAACCGCCTTGAGCAATATCTCTTTCAATGGTGTATTTGCCATTTTGTAACTGATACCCGCTTGTCCAAGTCGTGACAACTTCATCAGCAAGCAATTCTAACCATTCCTGCATAGTTTGGGGACGGTTTTCTGGTTCTAATTCCATCCCCTTGAGAATTGCTTGGTTTAATTCGTTGCTAATACTAGAAATATGCTCTTGTGGCGAAACTAATGCCATACTATAAAGCCTACGGTTAATAGCAGCTTCGGGAAATTTACCTGTTACCGCATAGTAAAGTGAAGCTGCTAATGAGTAGATATCAACGGATGGTTTTCTATCTCCTCGCATTTGTTCATAGGGTGCAAATGCTGGATTGGCAAAAACCTTTGAACTAACAGTTTTGGGGATAGTTTCACCAGCAATGCCAAAGTCGATTAATACAGCTTTACCAGCTTGCTGTACCATAATGTTACCAGGATGGGCATCTCGATGTACCAATCCTGCTTGGTGTACTATTTTCAATGCATCACCAATTTGACTGATATATTTAACAGCTTCTTCTGTGGGTAATGCTCCTGTTTTTTGAATCAGGTTAAATAAACTATCTCCCTGGACAAAATCCATTACCAAACAATAAGTACCACCCTCGTGAAATAAATCTCTAACGCGGACAATATTTGGATGCTGTGTTTCCGAAAGTTTTTCTAGTCGCTGTCCTTCTTCTCGAAACCGTTTGATAAATTTAGGATATTCTGGGTCATTTTTCAAGTCGTCATTTGGGGTTTTGATCACCACGAAAGCGTTAAGCATAGTATGACGTGCTTTGTAGGTGATACCAAATCCACCCCGCCCAAGCACCTGCTCGATTACGTACTTTCCGCCTTGTAGCTGCTGTCCAGATGCCCAAACCATCGGTTTTTGACTAAGCGACGTTGTGTATAATTATGGCAAAAGTTCCAAAATCTCGCAATTGTTGGCTTTTGTTACGTTTAGCTACTTATATCGATTAATGATTGCGATCGCATAAATTATCATCAAGTCAAAAATGGGTAAACTCCACCCAGACAAATTTTTCACAACTTTCTAATACCTTTTTCCAAACCTTGACAGACGCCTGTAAGAAAATCTAAATTCAAAGTTGCGATCGCATCACTTGGTTTGTGATAATGTGGATTTCGCATATTAGCCGTATCTGTCACCATAATTGCTGGATAACCCGCATCCCAAAAAGATACATGATCGCTTCGTCTTGTATCGGGAACAATTAAACCTCTATTTGGCACAGGTAGCCATTCGCTAGGTGTACCAGATTGACGAATACTGCGACTCAGATTAATTAAATCGGGCAATGTCCGCAAATTGCCAATTAAAGCAATAAAATCGCCTTTATTTGGATAAAAGCGTTCTAAAGGTGGGGGATAATTTTGCGAATTAGGTGTTGCATCGCAATAACCCAACATTTCTAAAGACATCATCAAACGAAGCTTCAGCTTTTCTTGCTTTAACTTGGCTGCATAATCAGCGCTACCAACCAAGCCATATTCTTCCATATCAAAAGCCACCAATCGCAAAGGATATTTGATTGGTTCGGTGGCAAACATTCTTGCCAATTCCAGCAACACAGCTACACCTGTAGCATTATCATCAGCTGCTGGTGTTCCTGGTACAGCATCATAATGTGCCGCAATTAAAATGGGTGGTAAATCCTTCTTTGAGAATCTCTCCAATGGAGGTAAATTCAATATCAGGTTTTTACCAGCTTTGCCCCTTGCCTCAAAGGTGTGGATTTCCACACTTCCCGATTGTTCAAATTGTTCGCGAATGTATTGTTGGACAAAAAAATGTCCGGCAGTCGCCAAATACGGATCGCGATCGCGGGCTATAAACGTAAGATGAGTTTGCAGTTGCTCTTTTAAATTCACATGCATTATAGCAATCAACGCTGTTTGAAGTGTAATTCTCAACTGCAAGATAGAATAAATCAAGCATTGCTTGCAAACAAATAAATTTTATTAGACACTTTAGGAGAACAGCAACGCATGGGCAAGGTAGTCGGCATCGACTTGGGTACAACCAACTCAGTAGTCGCCGTCATGGAGGGTGGCAAGCCGGTGGTGATTGCCAATGCAGAAGGAATGCGAACAACCCCCTCCGTCGTTGGCTTCAGCAAAGAAGGTGAAAGAGTAGTTGGGCAAATGGCACGGCGTCAAACCGTCCTCAACCCCCAAAATACCTTCTTTGCCGTGAAACGCTTCATTGGACGCAGGTATAGCGAACTGAGTCCAGAATCAAAGCGAGTACCCTACACAATTCGTAAAGACGAAGTAGGCAGTATTAAAATAGTATGTCCCAAACTCAGTAAAGACTTCGCCCCAGAAGAAATTTCCGCAATGGTGCTGAAAAAACTGGCAGACGATGCGAGTCGTTATTTAGGCGATACTGTCACCGGGGCAGTAATTACCGTACCTGCTTATTTTAACGATTCTCAACGGCAAGCGACGCGAGATGCTGGTCGAATTGCCGGTTTAGATGTATTGCGAATTCTTAATGAACCTACCGCAGCTTCTTTGGCTTATGGATTGGATCGCGGTGAGACGGAGACAATCTTAGTATTTGATTTGGGTGGTGGCACCTTCGACGTCTCGATTTTGGAAGTTGGTGATGGCGTATTTGAAGTTAAATCTACTAGTGGAGATACGCAGTTAGGCGGTAATGATTTTGACAAAAAGGTTGTAGATTGGTTGGCAGATCAATTTCTGGAAACAGAAGGAGTAGACTTAAGAAGAAGCGATCGCCAAGCTTTACAACGCCTCATGGAAGCAGCGGAAAAAGCTAAAATTGAACTTTCCGCCGTCAGCGTCACCGATATTAACTTACCCTTCATCACCGCTACTGAAGAAGGTCCCAAACATATCGAAACTCGTCTAACTCGCTCGGAATTTGAAGGTTTATGCACTGACTTGGTAAGTCGCGTCAGAACACCAGTCAAAAGAGCGTTGAAAGATGCCGGTCTGACACCTGAGGATATTGATGAAGTTGTCCTCGTGGGCGGTTGTACCCGCATCCCCATGATAAAGCAGTTAGTGCGTGACTTAATCGGCATCGAACCCAACGAAAATGTTAACCCTGATGAAGTTGTGGCAGTTGGTGCGGCAATTCAGGCAGGTATTCTCGCTGGAGAACTTAAAGATGTGCTGCTTTTGGATGTCACGCCTTTATCTATCGGCTTGGAAACCATCGGCGGCGTCATGAAAAAGCTGATTCCCCGTAATACAACTATACCAGTCAGGCGATCGGACATTTTTTCCACATCAGAAAATAATCAAAATACAGTGGAAATTCACGCTGTCCAAGGTGAACGGGAAATGGCAGCAAATAACAAGTCTTTAGGACGGTTCAAGCTGTATGGCATTCCCCCAGCACCAAGAGGAGTCCCGCAAATTCAGGTATCTTTTGATATCGATGCCAACGGTATTTTACAGGTAACGGCTTTAGATAGAACTACAGGTAGAGAGCAAAGTGTGACGATTCAAGGTGCTTCCACCTTAAGCGAGTCGGAAGTTAACCGAATGATTCAGGATGCTCAAAAATATGCTGATGAAGACCGGGAACGTAAAGAACGAGTAGAAAAGCGCACCCGTGCCGAGGCTTTAATTTTATCATCAGAAAGACAACTCAGAGAAGTGGCGCTAGATTTTGGAATGCAGTTTGCCCGAAACAGGCGTCAACGAATTGACACTATTTGTCGGGAACTACGCGAAAGTTTACAAAAAAATGACGATCGCGGTATTGACCAAAGTTACGCTGACCTGCAAGATGCTTTATACGATCTAAATCGGGAAGTTCGCCAGTATTACGCTGATGACGAAGAGGATGACTTGTTTGGCACGATCAAGGAAATCTTCACCGGCGATAAAGATAAAGAACGCGATCGAGACAATTTAAAAGATAATTATCGCGATCGCGATTCCTATGGCAGAGACTACCGTAGCAACACAGACTACGGCAACAACAGGGATTACAGCAGCAACAGAGACTATAGAGACAACAAGGATTACAGCGGCAATAAAGACTACGGCAACAACAGCGATTACAGCGGCAACCGCGACTATAAAGACAAAGACAGTCGTCCCTCCTCCTCTGACAGCGGTTCTTCACGGCGATCGCGTCCAAGTTTCCAAAATAACTGGGATGATGAAGACGACGATTGGTTATAGTGCTTTTGAATGGGCGGAGTTTTCCGCCCTTGTATCATCATATTAGTAGCGCCAAAATGAAGTTGATTGATTCGGATTTGGTAATCGGTAACAAGTAATAGTTAATAGCACTATTAGCCATTAAATATTAATAAAATCTAGAATATATAGTTAAACTGACTATGCAAAATTTGCAGAATTTTCGCGATTATTACGAGATTTTAGGAGTACCTAAAGAAGCCTCAAGTGAGGAAATTAAAAAGAATTATCGCCGATTAGCACGGCAGTATCACCCAGACTTAAATCCGGGAAACAAAACAGCCGAAGACAAATTTAAGGATATCGGTGAAGCTTATGAAATCCTTAGCGATCCAACTAAACGAGCGCAATACGATCAGTTTAGCCGCTATTGGAATCAAAGAGGCTTTAGTGGCAATTCCCAGACATCAAAGGGTAAAGGTTGGGGTAATAAGGGCGATCGCACTAATACTCAAGATGTAAATCCTAGCGATTTTGCCAACTTTGAGGACTTTATTAATCAAGTTGTCGGTGTAAAAAATCAAAATGGGGCAAGTGATTCTACTAGTGGTGCTAATCGCGATCCATATCGTACCCCCCGAAGTCAAGTTCAATACACAGTACCGAAAACTCCTCGCAGTAACCGTCGAGATATAGAAGCGAGATTAACTTTACCACTGGAAAAAGCTTACGTAGGCGGTAATGAACGCATTCGCTTAGAAGATGGGCGATCGCTAGAAGTAACTATGCCTCCAGGTATGGTAACAGGTCAAACCATCCGCCTGCGTAACCAAGGCGTTAGTGGTGGTGACTTGTATCTAAAAATTACCGTCGAACCGCATCCTCTGTTTAAATTAGAAGGCTTAAATATATTTTGCCAAGTACCTGTAACTCCCAGCGAAGCCGTTTTAGGAGGACAAGTAGAAGCACCAACTCTCGATGGACCTGTGAAAATGTCAATTCCTCAAGGAGTTAGGTCTGGTCAACGTTTCCGACTCGCGAATAAAGGCTATCCCAACGAAGGTGGTAAACGTGGCGATCAATTGGTGGAAATTCAGATAGTTACTCCCAAAACTATTAGTCAAGAAGAAAAAGAATTATACGAAAAATTGCGGCAAATTGAAACCTTTAAACCTCGCGCTGATTTACTGGGATAGAAATGAGGGAGTGTATCTACCTTTAATAATGAGGTTATATCTATACTCTACAGTGACTTAGTAGAAACAATCAAAAGGGAGCATCCCAGTTTTGCAAAAAGCCCACAGGCTATAAGCCTGGGGCTATACAAACGAAGCCCACGAAGGTGGGCTTTGTTCGTATAGCCACACCCTTCTAGGGTGTCGGGCAAAATATTTGTTCAAAAGTGGGATGCTCCCGATGAAGATAGATAAACGCCGATGAACGCAGATAAATTTGTACCTCAGCAGACTAGGAAATGCTATAATAGAAGATTAATGGTGTAAGTCAGTTTTAGTTCATCCTTTAAACGTGCTTTTAAAAAAAGAACTTAGACTACTTTCGAGACTTGCTGCCGCATAGGAATTTGAACCACAAACTCCGTTCCTTTTCCAGATGTGGAAAAAAATTCTAATTTGCCGCCATGTTTTTCGGTGATGATTTGATAGCTGATAGCCATTCCCATTCCTGTTCCCTTGCCCACAGGTTTTGTTGTAAAGAACGGATTGAAAATCTGTTTTTGAATCGATTCGGGAATCCCAGATCCATTATCAGCGATCGCAATTTTTACCCATTGCGAATCAACAACAGAAGTACGAATCGTGATGCGACAGGGATTATTCCGCATTTCTTGATAAGTTCGTTTGGCATTCAACCCTTCCAGGGCGTCAATCGCATTTACTAGAATGTTCATGAACACCTGATTGAGCTGTCCGGCGTAACATTCTATATTTGATAAATTGCCGTAGTCTCTGATAACCTGAATTTCTGGTCTTTTGTCGGTGGCTTTAAGACGGTGCTGTAAAATCATCAAAGTATTGTCGATGCCTTCATGAATATCCACCGCTTTGAACTCACTTTCATCTACGCGCGAGAAGTTACGTAGTGACAGCACAATATCCCGAATACGCTCCGTCCCAATATTCATTGATTGCAATACTTTAATCGCGTCTTTTTCCACAAATTCTAAATCGATAGTTTTGCGTTCAGTTTGAATTTCAGCGGGTGGATTGGGGAAATAACGGTGATAAAGTTGGACAAGTCGCAGTAAGTCATGGGTGTATTCGCTGATATAGCTGAGATTTCCGTAAATAAAACTAACGGGATTGTTGATTTCATGAGCAATACCAGCCACCATTTGACCTAAGGCAGACATCTTTTCGCTTTGAATCATCTGAGCTTGCATTTTATGCAAACTATCTAGCATATACTCTAACTCTTGACTTCTCTGCTGCAAGTCTGTCTGAGACTCTTCTAACTCATAAATGACTTTCTTAAGTAAAAATTCCTTTGTGGCAATTTGAGATTCTAGCTGACGACGTTCATTTTCGCAACGTTCCAGCTTTTTCCGCAAGATGCGGGTTGTCTTTTCAAACTGTTGAATCTGTATGGAATTGTCTTGGTTATCCATACATCAATCATTTTGTTCCCATGAGAAGTGTGACAAAGGTTTTGTTGTGAAATTGGGTTTGACCTTTGCTCACCAAAGGAGCAATTTCACCGTAAGCGTAGAAACCACAACAGGGTAATGCCCCTGGTAAATGAGTTTTGACAAGCTGATACTCTTTTATAGTCTGAGTTCCCAGAATTCGTCTGCGAGCTCCACAGGAAATAAGCAATGCTGCTGTTGGCTGTACACCAGGATAATGGGCGATCGCATTTTTTAGGGATGTCTCACAAGCTGATAATATATTTTCACGGTTAACATCGGTAATTTGCACAACTGCCTGTTCAGGAATATCTGAAAAGAATGTCATACTACCAGACTGTTGATCGTAACCTTTAGGCGCTCTCATATAGAAATGGTCTTCATCCTCAAAAATCGCCAAGGCATGAATAGCAAAGTTGCCTGCAAATCCTTCTTCACCAAGATAGTGCTGATAGAAATCTAAGGCACGCTGTCCATCAATTTCATAAACTACATTGCCATCCACTTTGGTTACACGGCTACGTTTGCTGACAGGAGTCCAACCACTGGCAACTCCGTGTCCAAATAGTAGTTTTCCAGAAAATAGCAGTACTGGCACTGAATCAGTTAATACTTCACCCTGAAAAAATTGATAGGTCTTCTTAAAGGTATAGTCATCAGCAGTGATTCCCCCAATGATGGGAATATCCTGTCCCAGACTTTGTTTTAAACCTTCTAAAATCAACACCCCATTGGTCGTCAGACTTTCGGGAAAGGTGAGGCATAATTGTGGCAAAAATGCACTTTTTGCCTTTGCTTGTGCGATCGCTTCTTGAGCTGCCAATGCTGGATTTTTGGATGCTTCTCGTCCAATACCTGAGTGAATTTCCACATCGTTGCCAGCAAACAGCATTAAGGTAACAGAATCTTCTTGAAACTCCAGAATTGAAGAGATTTCTCCATTGGTAGTTCCACCAATCAACTCAATTCCGGGAAAAGCATCCTGAATGTGCTGCAAAATTAAAGCATGGTCAAAGTCTATAGCTGCAAATAAAAGTCCAGCCTGAGGAGTTAATCCGGCAAGAGAGGAGATACATTCAGTCAGAATTTCAGCGATCGCGCTTTGAGAATCAGGATCGTCACTATGACCAACAACAACTCGAAACATAACTACGCTCATTGTAAGTTTGAATAGTAGCGTGCCAATCCAATTCGGAAGGCAGCACCTACACTTAGATTTCCCACTTACTGGAACTAAATATCAGTTCACCTGACTTTTTTTAATCAAAACAAGTATGCGTTAGACGTAAGCAATAAAACAATTCAGTATATTTGTACCGTTTTCCCCTTCTCCCAAATGTCGCCGACGATGGATCTGTCAGGTTTAAAATAATAAAAAACTTGATTGCGAGGAATTGTCTTAACTGTCCTTGTATCTTTAAGACCGAATCATGAGATAGTAAAAACATTAGTTTTAAAGTCCTTTGAGTTTGTTTAAGGTAGCAACTAATACAATACGGTTCGGATAATGTTTTTTGACGAAAATTATAGATCACAAAGACGCAAGGGAATCGCCGTCTTTACAATAATTAGTCCTTTGTAGAGACGGCGATTCCCTTGCGTCTCGTGCCTTAACCGAACCGTATTGGCAACTAATATACTTTGCATTTCCTCAGATGAAGAAAGGTATCTTCAAGGAGTCACAAATGAATGATTTTGATCAACAAATTGCAACTTCAACAGTCAACGTGTTGGAAATGCGCCCTATCGATCCTCGACGACCACACCATTTCCACATAGCAGAAGACTTGATACTGAAGAATCTTGGAGAAACAGTTCCCCAGGAAAAGTTAGCACATTGGATAATGAGTCTGTATCAGCAACAGAGAGAAGTCACGCTTTACGTTCACATCCCTTGGTGTATAGAAAAATGTAGTTTTTGCTACTACCGAAGCAGCGATACCGTACCTCGTACTGAGATGGATGACTACTGCAATTTGTTGGCGAATCACCTCGCCATTGCGAGTGAGCTTTTTGAATTACAACATAAGTCTATCCCGTCAGTTTATTTTGGTGGTGGTACTCCGTCGATACTTCCACCAGACTTATTAGAAAAGACCCTGAACGTATTCAGCAAAAACTTTCGTAGTACAAACACAGAAGTGACTGTGGAAGCTAAGGAATAAATGGGCAATCGTCAAGTAAACCTAATGCAATCCGAAAATGCCCCTTAACATGATCGAACCACCAAGGCAAACCACTTATCACCAGTATGTATTCAGCCCAATTTTTGGGTGTTATATCCGTTAGTTCTGGGTCTTTATCCGGAATGCGCGTATAAAGATGATGCCACTTGTGATAGTAACGATAAAAAGTACTGTTGTAAAACGAGAGCAGCCCTGCAAACCAAGCGATAATATCATTCAAGCGATTGTTGGCAAAAGCTGTTCTGTGAACGGCTTCATGCATTGGTGCAAACATCGAAGCAATACTAAATCCATAGATGAAAAGTGCTGGTATTGCCACCGACCAATTACCAAAATTCGAGGCATATAGGTAGCCACTGCATCCAGCGATCGTCAGATGCACACCAAGTTGTACTATGCCTAAATAGTTAGACTGTTCGTTTAAAACATTTATTTCTTGTCTAGAGAGAATTCGATATTGGCTTTGTTTAGTAGCGTCGGTAGGTGTTAGTGGTTTAGGCAGGTTAGCTTCATCACAAGGCATGATTTAAACTCCACATCGCGCAGAAGTGCATTTTCTCCTATTATTACAGGACTTACGCAACTGTCACAAGCAATGGCGCCAAACAGCTATACGAATGTCTACTGACATTAGCCAATCAGATGAATAAGTATTGTAGTCAGGCAGAATAATCAAATTTGGCGAATCGGACATTGGGGAGCCAGTTGTATGGACGGGTTCCTTACAGTATTGATCTAGCCAGCATCTGACTCAATTGCTATGTCTTTTGTAACAATTTTCATGTCCATTTTATTAGCTCCACGACCGGATTGAGCTACATATATACCAAATAAAACTACGATAAAAGCTAATAAGTTAAACAGATTTAAATGTTCAGCAAAAATTACCCAGGCAAGGGTTGTAGTAATAATCGGCTCTAGTAGTAGAAACAGAGAAATAAACCCAGAGGTGAACTGCTTGAGGGAATAACCGAGAATTACCGAACCGATGACTTGGCAGAAAAGAGCTAGGCAAAACACTGGTATCCATCCCTCTAAAGAAGAGGGAAAAATTTGATCTTCTGTAAAGAAAACGACTGGAAACATTAAAAAAATTCTGAAAAAACACGACCATAATAGTATGCTAGTTGCGGAAAACTTGTCTCTCAATTTTTCCGTCACTAGAAAGTTCGCTGCATAAAATACAGCAGAAAATAAAGCTAAAGCATCACCGATAAGCTGCTCGGTAGCAATTTGCAAATCTTGAATGCCAATGGCGATCGCTCCCGTTATAGTTAAAAACATACCGATGAGAAATCTTCGATCAAAGTTATGACCCAACAGCAGCCATCCTCCGAAAGTAGCGAAAATAGGAGTTAAATTATGCAGTAAATTTGCGTTGGCAACGCTAGTTTGAGTCAGAGACCAAACCCATTTGATATGGGAAATAGAAGTTACGGTTGCTGATAGTATTAGTAATAATATATCGGATATGGCGTAAGTGTTCTTTGGTGCGGGTAAATCTTCAGACACACGAGAAGCGATCGCTTTGCTGCCCCTCCACACTCCCAAGATGGCAGTCGCTATCCAAAACCGATTGAAAACTGTGGCATTAGGGCCAATATACTGTTCGCTAAATTTGATTAGGATAGCTGCTAGGGACAGGGTAAATACTCCTACGAGTAATAAGCAAAGCAGCATCAGAGTTGATAGTGAGTTTGTTTGTTGGTGTGGCGATTCTAGTATGTTGGTCATGCGTTGTGTTACAAAATTTTTTGACAGAATTATGTCCTGTTCAGCATAGAGTACGACGAAAGAGTATTATTCTACTTCACTGACGACGGAAACGCTGTGGAAAGTTGACATTGGTAATCACTCCCCAAATGTAGTAGGCTCAAAGGAAATTGGGTAAGATATTTGGCGCGCGATCGCCACTCAGCCATCCTCAGGTTTAAAATAAGAAAAAACTTGATCGTGACTCAAACAACCGTGAATCAAAACGGAGCAATGCCACAAAGAAGTGATACTTATTACTCTCTGCTAGGACTGCATCCTTCAGCATCGGTAATCGAAATTCGTCATGCCTATTGGGAACTGAGCAAACGCTTTCATCCAGATACTACAGACTTACCTGCTGCGATCGCTACTGCTAAATTTCAGCAACTCAACGAAGCTTACGCCACTCTCAGCAGCCCAGAACGCCGATTAAGCTACGATTTAAAAATAGGCTACTCTCGAAGAGCCGTAATTCAAGCACCCCCTGACTTGAACCATCCCGTCGCTAAATTTTATGATTGGTCAAAATCAGCTTACCTTGATGCGAGCGATCGCCCCCTCTCACAAGGCGAAATTTTTGCTTTATTTATTATGGGGTTAACTATTCTCGGTTGTTTGTTATTGGCGATCGCCATCGGCTTAACTCGTGGCGATGCTGCTTATCGTACACAAATTACACCACCAACGCCAGTAATTCAAGAGCAAATTTACCGTTTTTCTCATACGAGTAATCCTCTCGAAATTAAGAAGTAAAAATTATTTATTTTATCCTTGACTTTTGACGCAAATCATGAATAAAGTTTCTGCCGATACTCCCTTATATAACCACCCCCTACCTCAGATTGAGCAGTGGTTAAAAAACCAAGGTTGTCAGCAAGATGAACAACAGCCGCATTGTTGGCATGTCCAGCGACCATTATGGCAAGCGCAAATCTGGCTGGACATTGAGCAAATCGTCGTGCGATATTTCCCTTCCGAGCAAAAAGGGCAAGATATACAGCGATCGTTCAAGTATTCCCTCAGTCGGGAAGATATAGAACAAGCGGTTTTTTCAGGACCGTAAAAGAGGAGGGGGAGTGGGGGAGTGGGAG
>CASBQA010000164.1 GCA_949127635.1 Nostocales cyanobacterium PMM_0069
GGACCTCCGAGAATTTGGTCGTGGGTTGAGAGAATTTCTACATCACCATTAGGTGTGATGAGTCCTTGAACACTAGGCGATCGCTTGATTTCTCCTTCCACAAATGCTTCAACAATCGCTCCTAACTCGGTGATTCTCCCGGAAAAGTTCTCCCAAGTTTCTTTTATTGCCTGAAAGCGCAGACTTGAGAAGCGATCGCTTATTGCTGCTACCCTATCAGCATGAGAACTTTCTGGTGGTGCAAAGCAAGCGATCGCTTTTAAATCTAATAACGCATTTCCTTCTCCGGAAATGCCCTCATTCAGTTTCACCACCATTCTTTCTAAACTTGGCTGACGTTCCCATAGATTGGCTGCTGATTCTGCTAAATCCTTACTACTCCAAACAAGAGCGCTACCATCGGGAAGGGGAACTTTACTTTCAGCAAAGATTTCTCGACTACCGCTTTTACTTCCCCAAATCTGTAAATTAGGTGCAGCTGCGTACAAGGGTACACCTAATTTAAGAGATAATTCACCTTCCCAAGATGTTGAGTTATAACATATCATAAATGATTTTTCTAGCCTCAAAGCTTGGCGAATTCGCTCCATCAAGCGAGGACGTTCTAAAATCTTTTGGCTGAGAGGTTTGAGAGAAGAATCGTAAGTAGAAAGTAACAGCAAACGATTGCGAGCATGTGAAAAGGGAATCCCCGGCAATAATTGTAAATAATAATCAATTACACTGGGATGCAGCGGCATTGATGTGATGTAAATTAGCCTGGTGCGAGGATTCCGCAAACGCATTAAAGAAAATAGCAATCGTTCTTCATAATGTTCACAACCTTCAACTTTCTGAAGTTGATCCTGGTCAAGACTGAGGGAGGGAACAACTAAAATATCAGCATCACTATTATCAAATAGCTCGATAGTTTTCCAGCGATCGCGTAAAGTTAATTGCAGTTCCCGAAAGCGATCGGCTTGCTGTGACTCAGAAATATTCAACGTTACCATAATTCTTATTGATTCCAATATTGTTAACTTAAAATTTTTACGCTTTAATAGAGACGTTCCACCAGAACGTCTCTACGATAAATTATTGTTACAAACCGTAAATTGGTGCACTGCTCGCACTAAATCATTAGGTGTGCCAATATCCAAATAAGTACCATCAGGAAATGTTTCAGCTTCTACATGAAAACCTTGTTCAATAGCAGCTTGAATTACATCGCCAATGGGTATTTCTGGGAAATTTGAGAAATTGCTTTTAGCTTTAACAGTAATCAGATATTGATGTAAAAACTCTGTAAAAGTCGGTTTCCAAACAGCAATACCCCACATATATTGCAAATTTGACTGTGGAGGTTTTTCGATAATTAAACGGACTCTACCTGTATCATCGAAGTCAACCATACCAGCTTTCTGCGGTTGATCTGTGGGGAATAATCCTAAAACCACATCGGCATCACTTGCCTGTTGGCGTGTAATAATTAATTTAAAAGCATCTTCCGGCTGAAAGAGAATATCGGGAAAACCCAAAGCTACCAACGCATCACCAACAAAAGGATAAGCCTGATCTAAAGTGAAAGGGACACCAAAAGGCAAATTCATCATTAAATAGCCCAAATTCATCGAAAGCATCTCCCCATCCCCAAAATAAGCGGGAATATCCCATTTACCCGATCGCAATATAAAATAAGCCCGATCAATTCCTGCGAGTTGCATTTTTTCTAGCAGATAGTGACAAACTACTTTTGGTCGTAAGTTAGATTCATTACCTACAGACCGAAAGCCAATTGGATATAATTCTTTACTCAGTGGTAAAGGTGAAATCCGTGTTGCGTGTCCACCGGCAGGTAACAGTCCAATAATTTGGGGCTTTTTTAGGCGATCGCTATTATTCATAAGTAACTCAAATTAATAATTTTATACGTAGTAAGCGATTTATCGCTTTCTTTTTAAGCGCTTCAGCGCTGACTACGAATATCCCCCTAATCACGAAGGTAAATTGTGAATAGAGGGAAGGGGGACTGATTAAGTTTTATTTCTAAGTAGTATCTACTTGACAGAGACAGCATCAACATCAATAGTGTCGGAGTTAGAGGTAGAAGTTTCAGCAGTATTGGCAGCTGTAGTATCTACATCACCCTTACGGGCTTTAAAACCTTCAATCACTACTTGGGACATTTCCGTAACTAATAGTGTTAAAAGAAAAACATCATCCAGTTCTCCCACAATGGGAAAGAAATCTGGGACGACATCAAAGGGGCTGACAAAATAAAGCAGCGTTCCTAAAATAACCCACCAGCGGTATTTTGGGTTGCGAAGTAAATTACGATACCAATTGTAAACTGCTTGAATTGAAAAGTTCATGTTTTAGACCTCCACTTAACTTTAATTTTGGCAAATTATGCCCTAAACTTCCTGTGGGAATAACCGCCCTAATTAGTGAGTGAAGTCGCTACTCTCAAGCAATATCAAATTCTATCTTGTGATAGTTAACACAGGGTGTGGTGCATTAATCTCTAAAATTAAAATGCTTTGGGATAGTTGCACACAAAATAAATGGAGGAAACCGAAAACAGTGGATATTTTAGATTTGATACACAAGGGTGGACCGGCGATGTGGCCTTTGCTTGCCCTGTCGGTTCTGTCTTTAAGCGTGATTTTCGAGCGTTTGTGGTTCTGGTTAAGAATTTTAACGCAAGAAAAGGAAATAGTCGATCGCGTGTTGGATGCAGCCAGTGAAAATTGGGTAGCAGCTAGAGATATTGCCAGACAAGCGACGAATCAGCCTATAGGACGCTTTCTTTTTGCGCCCTTAAGCCTGCCCAAAATTGACACGGAAACCTTTAGACTGGCGCTAGAAGCAAGCGCAGAAGATGAATTAGCGGGGATGCGTCGCGGCGAAAAACTTTTAGAATCTGTGATTGCCCTTGCGCCATTATTAGGATTGTTGGGTACGGTTTTAGGTTTGATCCAGGCTTTGCGATCTATTCGTATTGGTGATTTGGGAACCGAATCGACAGCTGGGGTGACTACTGGTATCGGGGAATCTCTAATTAGTACCGCATCAGGGCTAATTGTGGCGATCGTTAGTTTGGCATTTTACCGCTTATTTCAAGGTTTTCTCGTTAACCAAGTGAAAATTTTTCGCAAAGCGGGAAATGATATGGAATTGCTTTATCGGCAGTCACCGCCGGATTTTAGCAATAATCCCATAGAAAAAGCGCTGCCGCCCGGTCGAGAGCGAGATTCTTCACGGGAAAAGTTTTCTGCACCCCGTAAAAGAGGTAAAAACAAGTTTTCGGAAGTTCCTCCCGAATCACCACCAACTGAATCTGATTCACATTCATCAGATCCAGAGGAATAGTTAATAATTCAAGTACGGTGAATTCAAGTACGGTGTGAAAACAAGATGAAAATTAACCTGCATACTCCAGTTGAAGAAGTCCAAATTCAAATCATTCCCTTAATTGATGTCGTTTTTTGTATCTTGACATTTTTTATTTTGGCGGCTTTGCAATTCACTCGACAAGAAGCGATTAATGTTGATTTGCCTAAAGCTAGCACAGGTACAGTAGTACCTAATACTTCAAAATTACAACCACAGTCGCAACAACAGATATTAACTTTGGGTATCGATGCGATCGGTCAAACTTCCTTAAATGGACAAACGATACAACGACAGCAATTAGCGGAGAATTACAAAAATTATCTCAAGCAAAATCCTAATGGCATTTTGGCGTTGAAAGTTACTAAGTCAACGGCTTATAACGATGTTATGCAGATGGTAGATTTATGGAGACAACAGGGGGGTACTCAAATCTCTTTTGTAGTTCAACCTACTTTCTCATCATCACCACCTGTTATCCCCCCTTTCCCCGTTAATCCAGGTGCAGCACCTGTACCAAATACCGTGCCAGTTGCTCCCATTAATCCACAAAGCAACCCGAACTTCAATCTACCCCCAAATGCGCCTATTCAGCCTTTGCCTGGGCAAGGGTTCAATCCTGCCCCTAATGGCGTTGCTCCAGTTTTACCCCAAGTGCCAGCCTCCCAAACGCCTGCAAAACAGGCAACTCCCACGCCGGCTAAAAGGTGAGATGGGTTGTTGGAAGGGGAGAGGGGGACAAGGAGGACAAGGGGAATAATTCTTCTTTCTCCTTGTCTCCCCATCTCTTTTAGGGGTATAAAGCAAATTTCAGGTAGATAAGGTACATGCGTAAAACCCAAAACCTTGTAGAGACGTAGCAATGCTACGTCTCTATGTGTATTTAATAACAACACAATCTGCTGTAAAGTTAAAAGTTAGGAATTATTAATAACTCTTAACTCATAACTCATCATTTTTAACTCCTAACTTTTAATTTTGAACTATTCGTTTGTAGATGGAGGAGCAACTTTAGTGGTTGATTGCTGTAAACGCTGTTCGCGTTTTTTGCGATCGGCTGCAAGCATATCTGCCATCACAATTAGTGCTTGAGCCATTTTATCTAGATTAGAACGGTATAGATCCAAATCTTTAGTGAGTTTGTCATCAGATAAATGTAAACCACTGCTAACGGTTTTCAGTGCTTCAATGCGCTGTTTTTCATCTTTGACTAATTCTGGATCTGATAGTTCTAATAAAGAAAATAAACCGATCGCAAACAAGCGGCTATATTTAAAATTGGCATTGTTAGCGATCGCTTGTAATTGTTCTTGTAAGTCAGTATCTCGATCTAAGTGAGTCGTTTGGCTTAACCACCCAATCAAATCTTTGGATGAATAGCTTTGGGCTAAAGCTTGCAAACGGTGTGCATCTTGTTTATAACGTTGTGGATCTTCCTCTATAGCCTGACACAGGGCATTAAAAATTGACTCTTTATCTTGTTCTGGCAGATAGCCTTGCATGAAGCGGTCGAATGTAGTGACGACGCCCAAGGCATAAATTGGATTGTAGTTAAAATCAGCATTTACTGAGAGCAGATGAATTTCTACCATCAGTTCTTCCACCACTCGGCGATAAATCGTATTTATCGGACGTGTATGGCGGTTATAGAATGTTCGTTTTGTATCAGAGACAGTACGGACGTTATTCACAAAGAAAATCTTTTGGGCTACGTATCTTTATTCTCTCGCTTCACGGCAACTTTGCCAAGTTGAGGTTTACACATGTATTGGCTGCTTGGTGAATAACAAGAGTGATAATCATCTTTTAACACACCACAAGAGTTGGGAATCCTCAGGCTGACAAAACTATGCAAAAATTATGATACTTGATAATTCTGCATTAGTATTTATGAGCTTATCGCCACAGTTAACTGCCTTAGCTGAATATTTGGCTGGTGAATTTGATAATCGCGCTCAAGCGATCGCTGATCCAGCTTGGTACGTTCACCTGCGTATGTGGCAAAGACCTGTTGCTTTATTTTCAGAAGACAGTTTTACCCTGTTTGCTGAACAAGCTAATATTCTCAAATTAGATCAGCCTTACCGTCAGCGAATTATGCGCTTACAGCAAAA
>CASBQA010000165.1 GCA_949127635.1 Nostocales cyanobacterium PMM_0069
AGGCAGAAGTTCCCAGATTTAGGGTTAGGGAATAACTTTCTTATCTAGCAGTCCACCACACTAAAGAATGCCTAGTTGGTAGTAAGGAGTTTAGTCCTTAAAAAGCAATAAATCGCTTACTACGAAAGAAAGCAAAGTTTGCTTGGTAGACTACTAGTCCCTAGTCCCCGGTATTTACCGTTTACTTTTAAAAGAGTCTAACCAATTTTGAACTTGATCGCGGGCAATATCGCGACCACCTAGACCGAAAGATAAGGCAGTAGCAACTGCGATCGCACCTAATAAAAGTCCAAAGGCTAAGTTGACGATATCACTGGCAACACCAATTTGTTGCAATGCCATTGCCGAAACTAAAGCAATAATCGCAATCCGTGCTACCTGTGCCAAAATTCGTGCTTGGGCATTTCCGGAACTGGAAATGATGCTAAAAGCCAGATTTGCTAAGAACAAACCGATGGCAAAGACAATCAATCCAGCCAAAATGCGTCCGAATATGACGACTATGCCACTTACCAGTAATGTCAGTGCGGGAATATTCAAGATATTCACTGCCGCAACTGTGGCAAATAGCATGATACCAACTAGTACAACGATACCAGCAATTTCCGATGGGGTTCGGGCTGCGGTTATGGGTACTTCTGTGTCTGCTGGGTATGTGGTGCGTCTAACAGGTGTTGGCAGACCTAAAACAGAGAAAATGTTGTTAAAGCCGATGCTTGTGAGGATGTTGGTAACGAGTTCTCCGACAAATCGCCCGACGAAATAAGCAACAATCCAAATGGCGATCGCTGTGAAAATCGCAGGTAAGGCATTCAGAATCTGTTGCAACATTGCGATCGCTGGTAAGGAAATCGCGTCAATTCGTAAAGCATTTAAAGAAGCGATCGCTACCGGAATCAAAATCAACACATAGACAATAGTGCCGATAATCGACGATAAAGATTGCGCTCCCGCACTAGACGAAAGTCCAAAGCGTCTCCCCAAATCATCAACACCAGTTGCCGCTAGTAAGTTGGTGACAATCCGTCGAACTATATTAGCTACAAACCAGCCGACAACACCAATCAACACCGCCGCTAAAATATTCGGCAGAATTGATATAATCTGCGTTACCAGCGTTTGTACTGGTTGTAAAGCCTGCTCTAACCCCAAAGTATCTAAAACTGGGATGAGAAACAGCAAAAAGATGAACCAATATAAAGCGTTGCCAATCGTCTCACTCAGAGACAATTGATTTAAACTTGGAACAGCATCTCGTGTTTCTGGAGGATTCAAACGCTCATCTACCCGCAAAGCATTGAGTCCGCGTATGGTTATCAGCTTGACGAGGGTAGCTACTAACCAAGCTATTAAGAGGATGACTCCCGTAGCTACTAACCTGGGTAAAAAGTCACCAATTTGATTGAGAAAAGAATTAAGCGGTTGAGAAGCGACTCTCAACTCTAAAGTATCTAATACGCCAACTATGGTTAACAGCAGGATAGACCAAAAGACCAAGCCGGCGATAAATTTCTCCACTTGGATAGTATCGCTACCTGTCAGCCCAGTAGCAATACGGTTATCTATCTTAGTGCGATTGAGGATACCGCGTACTACTGACGCAGCTACTGCCGCAATCAGCCAGCCAATGACTAAAATTACTACTGCCCCCAGCAACCTAGGCAGAAATTGAACTACCTGTTGGACACTTCCTTGCACATAATTGACTGCGTTTGATTGATCTGGTGATAGGCTTGGCGACTGTGCCAAAAAATGCTGCACCTTCATCAACAAACCAAGTTCCATTACCTGGGTTATTCCTTGCCAAGTTGTGTTCATGGTTTTCCCAAATTATAAGGTAAACTGTTATCTCAAAAACACGTCATATTCTTCTGGAATGTATTCTATAGCACAAATATTCATGCCAATTCAATCACCAGCGTTTTGTCTCTAAATCTACCAGTAAAATCATATAGGAAGTTGATATCAAGAGTATTTTTTTTATTTGCTTGGTTGACAAGTCCTTTGATCAATTACTAGCGACAAAAGAGTAAAATATCACTGATTTTGGTGTCATTGTATATATTTTTATTTCTAAAGTAAAGTTGGCTTTAATATTGATTTAGTGTATTAACAGCGCTAAATTTAGCGTTACTGTCAGTGCAGCAATGGCTTGAAAGATGCAAAATGTCTCAAGTTTTTGAACAGTCAATTCAAATAAATGCTACAGCAACGGTGGTTGAGAGATGTATTACCGATTTAGCTCTCATGCACCGTTGGCTTAACCCGGTGTTACGTTGCGAACCTATCGGCAAAACTTGGAGTAGCGATAATGGTAGTAAAAGTAAGTTTGTAATTCAAATACCGATAATAAAACCGACATTAAATAGTACAGTTGTGGAAAGACAACCGGGTTTGGTAGTGTGGGAGTTTGACGGTTTTTTCACTGGACGCGATCGCTGGGAATGTCAACCAGTCGAAAAAGGAACGCGCTTAGTTAACCGCTTTGAATTTGAGATACCCAACCCGATAATTAGCTGGGGTTTCAAAACCTTTGCCGAACCCTGGACAAAAAAAGACATGCAAGAACAACTGCAACGTCTCAAACGAGTAGCGCAAGAAGTACAGCAAGGCTTTCCGTAAAAGTCGTAGAGACGTTCCGACGGAACGTCTGTACAAAAGTCAAGAGAGACGTTCCGACGGAACGTCTGTACAAAAGTCCCCCACTCCCCCACACCACGCTTCCCTCACCTATTTCCCCATCTGAGTTAGCAACCGACGAATCACCGGCGCATCTTCAGCATCAGGAACTCTGGTTAAATAACTTTGCAAGTCTTGAGTAGCTTGGGTGTAAAGACCTAGTTGATAGTAGAGCAAACCGCGATCGCGCATTTCTAAAACTGTATCAGGCAACAAGAGCAAAATTCTCTCAACTGCTGCTACAGCCTTTTCTATATCCTGCTGTTTCAGGTAAATATATTTCAGATTCGTCAGCATCCTCACCAATAATTGCCGATGATTCACTGCGGCTAAAAATTCCGGTTGTAGCGTGACGCTTTGTTGATATATTTGTGAAAGCCGTTCTTGGCAATCTTCGGCGAAGATTACTTCACCGTTATTAAACGCATCAACAAAAATCTCCATATCGGGAATATCTGGACGAATCAAAAAATGTAACGGCATTCCTACCCCCACCATCGGGAAATCAACTCTTTTGGCAACTTCTATGTAAACCAGTGCCAAACTAATCGGAATTCCCAATCGGCGATCGATCACATCATTAAAAAAGCTATTGCGAGGATTATAATAGTCTTTTTTATTGCCTGCAAATCCTAAATCATCGTAAAGATACTGATTAATACTTTGAATTACCCGCAAAGGATAACGCCCGATTGGCAAGCGTTTTTTAGCTTCTGCTGCCATTGTATCAAGGGCGTTGAGGTAGTATTCAACATCCAGATCGGGATATTCTTCTTGTGCTATGTATAACGCTGCCTTTGCCAAATCGATCTTCTCGTCAGGTTGTTGAATCTCTTGATAAAAATGTTGTCGCGCTGACGAGAAATTCATATATTTTATGGTGTCTCGATGTGTTGCTTACCTTATCTTAAAGACAATCAGAAGATTTGGACATCTACCCACACAGCTTTGATCAAAGGTTACTAGCCAATGTATTCAATTTTACTTATATATATTTATAAATAATAAATTAATCAGATTTTGCGAAATGTTATTGGCATAGTGTGTATTACATATTCAGAGTGAAATGGTATTGAACTGCTGCTAAAGAGCGATCGCGCTTTGGCAGCAGCTTTTTTCTTTTCCGCTATTTTTATATAGCTATATACGCGCACAAGAATATTCAAGCACAAAGAGCGAGCAAGCCCAGGTTTTTACAAGTGCTAATCCTGTAAGTGTTTATTCATTTCATACTTCTCGATTCGGGCAGACGCTTTGCCAACAGACTTCATACTGAGAGCCTTTTTGTACTAATACAGGTCGGCGAAAATAAACCACCCATTCAAAATCGCCAAAAAACTGCTCCATAAGCTTTTTGACTTTTGACTTCACGGCGGTACAAGTCTTTCCCAAAACCTTTTGCATCAAGGCTGCTGCCTACTTGACAACATCAGTCTTAAGAATCAATTTATGGCGAAGATAGGAGTCGTTCGGTGATAACCTGGAAGATGAAAGAGCGTTAAACTGAAGTCGCCGACGACCCCCTGAACAAATATAGCTTCATTTATTAGGACCCAGCATGGTCACCACCGCAGAAAAAACAAACATAGGCTACATTACCCAAATCATTGGTCCGGTTGTAGACGTTAAATTCCCCACCGGGAAAATGCCGCAAATCTACAACGCTTTAATCGTCAAAGGCACGAACGAAGCCGGACAGGAAATTTCGCTGACCTGCGAAGTGCAGCAGCTGCTGGGCGATAACCAGGTGAGAGCCGTTTCCATGAGCACCACCGATGGTTTAGTGCGTGGCATGGAAGCCTCTGATACTGGCGCTCCCATCAGCGTGCCAGTTGGGAAAGCCACCTTAGGACGGATTTTCAACGTTCTTGGCGAACCTGTAGACAACAGGGGACCTGTAAATGCTGAAGCAACGTTACCCATCCACCGTGATGCTCCCAAATTCACAGAACTGGAAACCAAGCCTTCCGTGTTCGAGACTGGGATTAAAGTTGTTGACTTGCTAACACCCTATCGACGTGGCGGTAAAATTGGTCTGTTCGGCGGTGCAGGTGTTGGTAAAACCGTGATCATGATGGAATTGATCAACAACATCGCTACCCAGCACGGTGGTGTGTCCGTATTCGCTGGTGTAGGTGAACGGACTCGTGAGGGTAATGACCTCTACAACGAAATGATGGAATCTGGGGTGATCAACAAAGACAACCTCAACGAGTCTAAGATTGCTCTAGTTTACGGTCAGATGAACGAGCCACCGGGAGCCAGAATGCGGGTTGGTTTGTCTGGTTTGACAATGGCTGAGTACTTCCGGGATGTGAACAAGCAGGACGTGTTGCTGTTTGTTGACAATATCTTCCGGTTCGTACAAGCAGGTTCTGAAGTATCGGCGCTACTAGGTCGGATGCCGTCTGCTGTAGGATACCAGCCTACACTGGGAACCGACGTCGGCGCACTGCAAGAGCGGATTACCTCTACCAACGAAGGATCTATTACTTCGATTCAAGCTGTGTACGTACCTGCGGATGACTTAACTGACCCCGCACCTGCAACTACCTTTGCTCACTTGGATGGTACAACAGTGCTGTCTCGCGGTTTGGCATCGAAAGGAATTTATCCGGCTGTAGATCCGTTAAATTCCACTTCCACCATGTTGCAGCCCAACATTGTGGGTGACGAACACTACAACACCGCTCGTGCTGTACAATCAACTTTGCAACGTTACAAAGAACTGCAAGACATCATCGCCATTCTTGGTTTGGATGAATTGTCAGAAGACGATCGCCTGATCGTATCTCGTGCCCGCAAAGTTGAACGCTTTCTATCTCAGCCCTTCTTTGTAGCAGAAGTATTCACCGGTTCTCCTGGTAAATACGTAAAATTGGAAGACACCATCAAAGGCTTCCAGATGATTCTCGAAGGCAAATTGGACGAGCTGCCAGAACAAGCCTTCTACTTGGTAGGCGACATTAACGAAGCGATCGCCAAAGGCGAAAAGCTTAAAGGTTAAATAAAGGCTGAAGTATGAAGTCTGAAGGCTGAAATTCAAACTTCATACTTCAGACTTCATCCTTCACACTTTATACTTTTTATGACCCTAACTGTTCGTGTAATTTCTCCAGATAAAACAGTGTGGGATGCCCCAGCTGAAGAAGTAGTATTACCGAGTACTACTGGTCAAGTAGGTATTCTCACCGGACATGCGCCACTCCTGACCGCTTTGGATACAGGTGTGATGCGAGTACGCGCAAATAAAAATCAGAATTGGACAGCGATCGCTCTTATGGGTGGTTTTGCGGAAGTTGAAGACAACGAAATCACAATTCTGGTTAACGGTGCGGAAAAAGGCGACTCAATTAACCTTGAACAAGCCCGTGCTGCTTTTAACGAAGCAGAAGCCCGCGTGAATCAAGTGCAAGCAGATGATCGCCAAGCACAAATTCAAGCAACAAAAGCTTACAAACGCGCACGCGCACGCTTTCAAGCTGCCGGCGGTATGGTATAAACATTGAAGCCATAAGGTTTTGACAGATCGCCCTCAGACTAGAAGTCTGGGGCTACACAAACAAAGTCCGCCTACGCGGACTTCGTGAAACCCGCGTTCGCGTAGCGTGTTGTAGACAAGGCGGGTTTAGTTTGTATAGCCGCGATTACGAACATCGCTTGTAGAGACGTAGCAATGCTACGTCTCTACGTTTTTTCTGGAGATGTCTATTATATAAAACGAGATTTTTTTATGACTCGTAGTAAGCGATTCATGGCTTAATAAAGTTTTGTATACAAGTACAGCAAGTTTAAGAAATCATGGGAACCCTTGGTGAAGTCATAGTTTAGATAATTGTTGCCCAGAGGGGCAAATTTTATGCAAAGCCGTAAAAATTCCCTTGACCGTCGTCAGTCAAATCAAATATTTCGTTTTGCAACATCGCTATGCGCTTCTTTGGCGATCGCTACTACGATTCAAGTTGCAAGCGCAACTCCCACAAAAATTTCCCCCACACAAGAAACTACCACCGCATCAACCCAGGTAAGTCAAATCAAGCCGATTGCCCAACTGAAAATTGATAGCAGCAAATATCAAGCAATGGGAATTAGTCCGTTGGGACTGATTCCTATCGTTGTTGTCGGTGGCTTCGTGATATTTGTCCCCCTATTCTTAGGCGGACTGGTAATAATCGGTGAACGTGAAGTTGGGATTGTTGTCAAGAAATTTGACCTGAAAGGACGCGGACTTCCCGCAGGACGGCTAATAGCCCTTAACGATGAAGCGGGGTTGCAGGCTGACACCCTTGCCCCTGGTTGGCACTGGGGCTATTGGGCTTGGCAATTCTCAGTTAAAAAAGAATCGGTAATAGTTGTTCCCCAAGGTGAAATCGCCCTGGTTCTTGCCGCAGATGGCGCACCCATCCCCCCAGAACGTATTTTAGGCAAAATCGTCGATAGCGACGATTTCCAAAATGCGCGGAAATTCCTGACTCAAGGTGGCGAAAGAGGACGGCAAATTGCTTTTATGACAGCGGGTACTTACCGCATCAACACAGCTTTATTTAAGGTTATTACTGGCAGCAATGCCACCCAACACGGGATGAATCCGCAACAGTTGCAGATCCTTCAAATAGCAGCAGAAAAGGTTGGTATTATTACTACTTTGGATGGTTCATCGATCGCAGCAGGTGAAATCGCTGGATGCACCATTAAGGGACATGATAATTTCCAAAATGGTCAAAAATTTATTGATGCTGGCGGACAACGGGGTTTACAAGAACAGGTGTTATTATCGGGTTCGTGGAACCTTAACCCTTGGCTAGTAAATGTCGAACAAGTTCCGATGACTGAAATTCCCATCGGTTATGTGGGTGTGGTGATTTCTTTCGTTGGTAAAGAACAGGAAGATGTCAGCGGTGCAGCTTTCACCCACGGAAATTTGGTAAATCAAGGACATAAAGGTGTTTGGGTAGAGCCGTTGTATCCTGGGAAACATCCGCTCAATACTAAGGTGATGAAAGTTGAGCTAGTCCCGACGACAAATATTGTCTTAAACTTTACTGATAGAATTAGCGGTCAACACGGATACGATACAAATTTAAAGGCGCTGAAACTACTTTCATTTGATGGTTTTAGCTTTGATTTAGAGATATTCCAAATTATCCACATTGGTGCTTTGGATGCACCGAAAGTGATTTCCCGCTTAGGTTCGATGCAAAACGTCATCGATCAGGTTTTACGTCCAATTGTGGGGAATTATTTCCGCAACTCCGCTCAAGAGTATACTATCTTGGATTTCTTGATTGCCCGGAGCGATCGCCAAATTGAAGCTTCTGAATTTGTAAAATCTGCATTACGTGCTTACGATGTGCAAGCGGTGGATTCGTTGATTGGTTTGATTACTCCACCCGAAGAATTAATGCACACGCTGACAGACCGGAAAATTGCGGAAGAACAACGCAAAACTTACGAAGTTCAGCAAATGGCACAAACTCAGCGTCAGCAGCTTGTAAGGGAAACAGCGATCGCTAATATTCAGCAAGAGTTGGTGGAATCGGAACAAGGTGTCACAATTGCCCAGTTGCAAGCTAACGCACAAATTCAACAAGCAACCGGTGAAGCGGAAGCTATTAAACTGAAAGCGATCGGTGAAGCTGAAGGTATCCGCGCTACGGGTAATGCGAAAGCGGAAACTTACAGCGCTGGTGTGGAAGCTTTGGGAACTCAAGGATATACGGCAATGCAGATAATGCAAATTATCGGATCAAGCAATGTTCGTCTGATTCCAGATGTGTTGGTTGGTGGTAGCAATGGTAGTACTAATGGTTTGGTGGATGGGTTACTGTCGATGATTTTATGGAATCAACAAACTGCAAAGCCGGGTGATGTCGCGCCACCTACCCAGGTAAAATTACAGAATGGTAATTCGCCGTTAGTTGTTGATTTTTCGGCGGATAAGTCAAATCAATAGTTGATTGTAGAGACGCGAAATTTCGCGTCTCTACACCGTGTACCGCGCGCAACCCAGAAGCGCTATAACACCCCAGCTTATATGAGATTCAACTTCCATCTGGAATATTTCCTTTTAAGTAGCTTGCTAATATTTGTGGCTTAATAAAATCAGGGAATTGGTAACATTCTCTTATATAA
>CASBQA010000166.1 GCA_949127635.1 Nostocales cyanobacterium PMM_0069
AATATGGTAACATGAGTCGTGAAAATCAGCCACCAACCTCGGCCAACTGCTTTGTATACTGCTATCCCCCTGCCTCCTTATCCCCTTGGGTGATAAGTTCAGCTAGGAGATATTTGCCCCGACGATGCCAAGTAGCGATCGCACTGCCTTTAATTCCAGAAATAAACTCAAAAGAAGAAAACGGGTAAGCGATCGCTCGTTCAAGCAATACATCTCCACCCGTAATTTTTTGATTTAGGGTCAATTGATTTAGACCCCTAAGGACTGTTTCTACTTCAGGTAATTCAGGCATTAGTGAGCTAGTTTCAGCAAACTACGCATTAATTAAAGCATTTTACAGTTTATAGCGATAGGGAAGTAGGGGAAATGGGAAGTAGGCAGACAAGGAAGAATTACTTATTACCCATTACCCATTACCTATGCCCTATTTACTTTTTCGCCTTTGCCTTGGGTGCTTCAGTTTCTAGTAATTCATCCTCAGCAAAGTTATTGGTGTTGATACCTGAGTAATTTACCTTGTTAAAGCGGACAATTACTGAGTATTTGATGCCGCTTGGGTCAATAGATGCTACGGTTCCTTCATCTTGAAACCAGTAAGATTCTTTACGGAGGACACGTACTTTAGAACCACGTTGAACCATGAGTTTTTCCCTCTTAGTAGTCAATCGCCGTGCTTTATACGGCTAATTGATTTCACTATAAGACTTAGCCGTTACACCAGATAAGATTGTTAAGTTATTTGTCGAGTCAGTTTTTGAAATAAAAGGCGTGCAGCCTTTACACAACAACGCGATTGAGCAACTTTTACTGGTGTCCCGCCAATTTTTAATTTATCGACGTAACTGCCCAGATATTGCCCCACTTCGGTCTGCAACCGACGATTAGCTTTTGGTTCAATTCGGGTTAAGCACCATTGTCCAGAACCCCCAGGAACCCAGCGCTCTTGTTTCCCGCTAGCATCCTCAACTAAACCCATTCCCAATTTCAGTTTTGAATCAAGTACAGATTTATCTGCGTCGAGGGTGCGTTCATCTGCGGTTCCTTAATTCTTTGATGTATTGCACCCAACTGATAACCGCTATAGATTTTACTTATCATAAAAAACGAACCGCCTTCTCTGCGAGAGACTTCCGCCAACGCGCTTCGCGTCTCCGAAGGAGAAGAAGCCAAGGAATAAGAATTGCAGAGAGTTTTTGCGTAAGTCCTGGAATTAATGAAATGCCGTACTAAGCGCATTAAAGATTCACAATACCGAAGCTCTATTTTCTGAAGCTTGAATAAACGCCTCAAACTCACCTTTCGGAGTCCATTGAATCGCCCCATCTCGTCCAGTAAAAAACAGCTTCGTTTGACTTTGACTCAATTCGGAGACAATTTTCGGGTCAAGGTCGGCGTTAGGTGCGATCGCTATCTGTGGTTGCAGCGCTAAAACCAAATCTTTCAATGACTCAGTAGCGCACCAAAGCACTTGCGGGTGAGGCAAGTCTTTCTTCTTCAAAAGTTGACGCAGTTCGTCTGACTTGAGATTCCCCACCAACAACCAACTTTGATTTTGAATTTGCATTTGTAAGATCGGTAATTGGTCATTGATTAACTGCACGACTGTCGAACCAGTATTCACAGTTTGACCGAGTGCCAAAGGTTGATAAATTCCCTTACTTTTTGGCAGTTCCTTTTGGATCGCCTGACTTGCCAATATATTGTCTGGTGTCGCAGAATAATCATAAAAAGCTTTAATCGGCAAACGTTGCAGCACCTCCAACCAACCATTGCTATCATTGCCTTGGAAATTGCTAGCGATCGCCCAATCAATTTGATTCACACCTTGCTGTTGCAAAAATGGTAAAATTGTGTAGCGTCCCGTACCTTCATCTCCGCTATTAATCAGCGTTACTCTTCCTTGGTTTTGAATGACCACAACTGGTTCTCTATCAGCAGCAAGCACCGTAATCTTAAATAAACTACTTGCAGAATGCCAAACTGGTATCAACACCAAAGCGATCGCAATCACACTTGCAAACCACCACCGTTGCTGCCACCAACGCACCAACCAAACCGATATAATCAGTGCATAGATTGCCAGCAGTTGCCAAATAGATATCGTGCCGACAGCAACAGAATTTCCTGGCAAATTTCTGAAAAATTCCACTAACTTAATCAGCCAATCAGTAGGATAATGTAACACCGCAGCGAAAACGCCGCCAGCGTCTGGCAAAATTAACGCAGGTATAGCGCTGATAATCCCACCAATACTAATAATAGAAATGAATGGTGTGCTAATGATATTGAGCAGTATGCTATAAGTTGGCACAACTCCAAATGTGTGAAGTTGCACTGGTAAAGTCCAAATTGTCGCCGCTAAAGGAACAGCAATTAAAGATGCGATCGCAGGAGGCAACCAGTCTAACCGCTGAATTAACGGTGGTACTGTCACAATCAATCCCAGCGTTGCTAAAAAACTTAACTGAAATCCTAAATCCCAAATCCACAAAGGATTAAACAGCAACAACAGCGTTGCCGCTAGCAGTAGCGATCCTAACTGCATCACCTTTCGTTTTAATACCAAAGCAATTAACGCGGCAAATCCCATAATTACCGCTCTAAGCACCGACGGCTGAAAACCAGTTAAACTCAAGAAAAGAAGTAAGGCAAACGAGCCAATAAGAAATTGCGTTACACGTTTAGTACGCTTTGTCAATCCCAGCACCACACCTAATATTAGAGAAGTTTGAAATCCTGAAGCTGCCAAAGCATGAGCTAACCCTGCCTGCACAAACAAATCGCGAATATCGTAAGGCAAATCAACAGCTTTGCTACCTAAAACCATAGCACTGACAAGGGGACCTTCGGGGATACCTAACCAACGAACATGCGATCGCACAATTCGCTCCCCGATTTTCCACCATCCCCATTTATCTTCTTCTTCTAAAATATTGATCTGCTTTCCAATCAAACCAGCAAAAGCCCCTTCCTGCTTGAGAAACTTTTGAAAGTCGAAACTACCAGGATTTGACGCTGCTTTTGGTTTATATAAAACCCCAGTGATTGCAACTTGTTCACCAGGACTTAACCCAGTAGCTTGAAGTAAAGGTACAGTCACATACAACTTACCTGTTGCTCCTTTACTCATACCTGCTGAATTACTTTCCTTTTTTACCTCATCTAAACCCTTTACTTGCAGCCAAAATTGTCCCCGTTGACTGCGAGTTAAGCGGGGTGTACTTGCCACCTCCCCACGAACAATCACAAGTTGCTCTTGATTGTTATTATTTCCTGGTGGAACAAACAGACTGATGTCATTTTTTCCAGGTTGGGGTACACGCAATTCAAAATACAAACTTGCAAACAACCCAACTAAGCCAGCAACTATCCATATGATTGGTTTGGGATTAGTTTGCCTTGGTAATACAGCGTTAGTTTTCGCTGGATGCTTTTCTGTTTTCTGAGGCAGTTTAGCCGAAGTAATGCGGCGTCTTTTCAAAAAAACCGCTCCTACTATCCCTAAAACCAGCACCCAAACTCCGCCGAAAGGAACTGCTGTAAACAGCAACCCGACAATGTAGCCAAGACAAATAACTACACCACTCGCCTGAATCATGAGACTTATTGCAAAAGTACCTGGCAACTAGAACTTACCGTTACATTTAAGCCTGCGTAGGCAGGCTTTGTTCGTGTAGCCCCAGACTTTAGTCTGAGGGCATTTAGCACCTTTGGCAATAGCTGCATTACAAAGTCATAATTACCCAACCATTAAACTCACGGCTACAAAACATTGTATTTAGCCCACGTAGGTAAGCTCTGTTTTTATAGTCCTTGTCGTTACCAACATTTATTTATCTCGTAAAACCCTTATCCCGCATAGAATTGCAAACTATTGTCGCCCAGCGCGAAACTCCTCTTCATAGGACTAAATAAAGATTTCAGTCCATTTTAATGGACTTATGCTATTGGCCTTAGAATTTATTCTAAGGCGGGATAGCGGCAAGAGCGAGGGTTTTGAAATAGACATCTCCGAAAGAGAATAAAGTAATATTAAAGCCCATCACGAGCCTGTTCAACTTACCGCAGTCTTCAAAAGCGGAAAACCCAGTTTCTCACGTTGTTCTACATAAAGCTGCGCCACCCTCCGCGCTAAATGCCGAATCCTAGCTATGTAGCGAGTTCGCTCAGTAACTGAAATTACGCCTCTTGCATCTAACAAGTTAAACATATGCGAACACTTTAAAACGTAGTCCAAGCTGGGTAACACCAGCCCTCGCTCAGTTAATTGCGTAGCTTCCTGCTCATACATATTAAATAGTGTTAGCAGCATCTCAGGATTAGAGGCTTCAAAATTGTAAACACACTGCTCAATCTCTCCTTGTAGGTGAACATCACCATATGTAATGTTGTCCGTCCAGTGGATTTTAGTCATTGCATCTACACCTTGGAGATACATTGTCAGTCGCTCTAATCCATAGGTCATCTCAATCGACACCGGACGGCAATCAATTCCCCCACACTGCTGGAAGTAAGTAAACTGAGTCACTTCCATCCCATCTAGCCAAACTTCCCAGCCAGTACCCCAAGCACCCACCGTCGCATCTTCCCAGTTATCTTCCACAAACCGGATATCGTGGTCTTCTGGACGAATTCCCAGCGCTCTTAACGAATCCAGATAAATTTCTTGGATATTATCTGGCGAAGGCTTAATCAGAACTTGATATTGATAATAGTGTTGAAACCGATTGGGATTTTCACCATAACGTCCATCAGTGGGACGACGACAAGGTTCAACATAAGCCACAGCCCAAGGTTCTGGTCCCAAGGCTCTTAAAAAAGTATGGGGGTTTTTAGTGCCTGCTCCCTTCTCAATGTCATATGCCTGGGCAATCAGACAACCGCGATCGCCCCAGAATTTATGCAATACAGCTATTACCGACTGAAAAATCACGTATATTTAAACCTCGATTTGGAGCGTGTCTTAGTTATTGTGGCTTAAAGTGTGTGCGGTGACTAGATTTGAGGGGTTGAGAAAAAAGCCCGAAAAAAAGTTTGGGAAAATAGTTGACAAGAATAAGTGGACTCGCTATATTGAATAAGTGCCAGATGAGCGAGCGCCAAAGAGCGGACTCAGAAGGAGACCGAACCATGAAAATATTATAGTTTGAAAGATAGTATAAAGCAATTTGTAAGCGTCAGTCAAATAATAAACCAGACTGAGGTTTAAAAAGAGCAGTCAATAGAGCTAAGAAACAATCCAAAACGGAGAGTTTGATCCTGGCTCAGGATGAACGCTGGCGGTATGCTTAACACATGCAAGTCGAACGGAGTACTTCGGTACTTAGTGGCGGACGGGTGAGTAACGCGTGAGAATCTGCCTTCAGGTTCGGGACAACCATTGGAAACGGTGGCTAATACCGAATGTGCAGAGATGTGAAATATTTATAGCCTGAAGATGAGCTCGCGTCTGATTAGCTAGTAGGTGTGGTAAGAGCGCACCTAGGCGACGATCAGTAGCTGGTCTGAGAGGATGATCAGCCACACTGGGACTGAGACACGGCCCAGACTCCTACGGGAGGCAGCAGTGGGGAATTTTCCGCAATGGGCGAAAGCCTGACGG
>CASBQA010000167.1 GCA_949127635.1 Nostocales cyanobacterium PMM_0069
CCCCTTGTCCCCTTGCCCTTTTGAACTTCTGCACTCAGAATCACAGTACTTCCTGATGGCGAAAATTTAACGGCGTTTGCTAGCAGGTTGACAAGAGTTTGAATGATGCGATCGCCATCGGCACATATCTCAATAGATAGGGGAAAAAATGTGAGGGTGATGTTAGCTTCTTCGGCAAAGCTTCGCACACCCTCTATTGCTTGCTGCATTAAAATACCAGCATTACATGAGTGCTTTGCCAAGACAATTTTGCTTGATTCTAGTCGCTCTAAATCAAGAACTTGATTGACTAAACGTACTAAGCGTTCGGTATCAAGCGCGGCAATTTCTAACATGCGTCGCGCTTTTTCTGGTTGGTTGTTGAGACGTCCGGAAGCTAGCAATCCTAAAGAACCCCGAATCGAAGCTAATGGTGTTCGCAATTCGTGGCTGACAACAGAAAGAAACTCGTTTTTCATCTTTTCTATAGCTCGCATTTCGGTAATGTCTTCAATGGTTCCGACATGACCAATTAATTCTTTTTGGTCAGAAAAGATGGGAGCTGTTTTAAGCCGACAAAAACGTATAGTTCCGTCTCGATGAAGAGAACGTACTTCACCAATAAATTCTTGATTTGCTGTTACTGCTTGTAACCAACGAGAAAAATAAAGCTGACGATCTTCTGGATGAACGAACTTGACCCAACCATGTCCTAAAGCTTCTTCAAAGGTGTAGCCGCAAATTGCTTGAGCGCGAGGATTGGTGTAGATACATCCACCTTGGGGATTTACTCGAAAGATACCGACTGGGGAAGCTTCGCTTAAAGCGCGAAATTCGTCTTCACACCAGCATAAGGCTGATGATGTAAGTTTGCGTTCACGAAGTGCGGCTTGCCGTTCGCTGATGTCCCGTCCTTCAGAAATTATTAATATTATTTTGTCGGTTTCATCTAAAACTGGTTTCAGGGAAAAGTCAATTGTTCGCACTATTTCTCCCCCACCAAGTATATCTACTTCGTAGCGAACAAATTCACCTGTGGCAGCTTGAGCGATCGCACTTTTTAATTGCGTTTGTACTTCTTGAGAAATCATCCACCACCGTGCTTGCCAAAATGGATATCCAACTACATCTGTTGGTTGCAATCCGCCAAAATTCAGTGCTGTTTGATTAGCTTCTAAAAGTGTACCATCGACATTTAAAAGCCACATAAATTGAAATGTTTGGTCAAAGATGGCACGAAATCGTCTTTCACTTTCTCTTTCTCTTAATGCTTCTTCTGCTTCTCTACTATGCATTTATTTTACATGCAATATACATAATTATTAGATCCCCGACTTCTTTAATAAGTCGGGGATCTTGCTTTTTCTTATATTTAATAATAATTATTTAATTCTTAATTTTTTCTCCTTTTTAAGTATCAGGTAGACTGATTACTCCAAACCAGTATTTACTAAAAATTTCGATTGTCGTTTTTAATTGATGGACATCGATTGGTTTGAGAATATAACTATTTACACCATATTCATAACAAGCTTCAATATCTTTGGGATTTGATGATGTAGAAAATACCACTACTGGAATAATTTTCATACTATCATCGTGCTTGAGTTGATGTAGAATTTCTCGCCCATCTGTACCGGGCAAATTGAGGTCGAGTAAAATTAAAGATGGACGGGCTGTTTGATTGTCTACGTATTTGCCAGTATGATAGAGAAAGTCTAATGCATCATCGCCATCAATACAACGTTCAACTCGGTGAGAAACAGATACACCTTTCATCATGCGTTGTAAAGCAAAAAAATCTTCATCGCTATCTTCAATAACCAATAATGTTGGAGTTTGGTGCCCAAACATTTACTTACTTTCCTCAACTTGGTAATGTGAAAAAGAAAGTGCTACCTTCCCCATAAGTAGATTCTATCCAAATTTTGCCCCCGTGACGCTCGACTATTTTTTTGGCGATAGTTAAGCCGGCACCGGTACCACCACCATATTGAGTTGCTGTATGCAGACGCTTGAAAATGCGAAAAACATTCTCTAGATGTTTTTCCCTGATTCCTATACCATTGTCTCGCACATAGAAAGTGGTTGTGGCTTGGTTTGTTACTTCTTGGTCTAAAAAGCCAATTTCTACTAATTTACTTGCTTTATCGTTGTATTTAATGGCATTGCTGATTAAATTACTAAATACTTCACTCATCTGAATGCGATCGCATTTCACTTCCGGTAATCGTCGGCAAATGCGAATATCTAGATTATCCGTCTCTTTTATTAAGCTAATTTTTAATACTTCTATCACACTTTCTACTAACTCTTGCAAATTAGTTCGTCGCATTACAAGTTCAACTCGTCCTAAACGAGAAAAATGCAGCAGAGAATTAATCAAATCTTCCATTCGCTGAGTCAGACGCACCAAAGTTTTTAGTTTGGAAACTCCATCTTCTTTGAGCAATTCTGCGTAATCTTCAATTAGAAATGTTGAGTAGTTGTGAATTCCTCGTAGCGGTTCTTTTAAATCATGAGAAGCAATGTAAGCAAATGCATCTAATTCTCTGTTACTTCGTTCTAATTCGACATTAATTTTTGCTAATTCATCTGCTTTTTTTAGTATTATTGCTACAATGGCACTTTTAAGTTCTAAAGCACCATCAATTTCACATTTTTTCCAAGGTAAAGACTTAAATCGTACTGTTTCTTGCCACGTTTCAAAAGACTTACGCGGTGAGAGATGCAAACTCCCATTTTCATCAACTTCCACTGGTTTGTTGGGATTACCACCCCATTGTACAGTTTGAATCACTTCTGGACGAAACCACAAAATCCAATGTTTTTGACTTTGAGCAATGGCAAGCGCTAACATTCCACTAGCAACATCTGGAAAATTTTCTGATGGGGGATAAACCTTGAAGAATGAATCTGTATAAAAAATATTATCGTTATTAATTTTCGTCGTTAACCAGTCTATTAAGTTTTGAATATCTGCTTCTAATGGTGTTTTGCCAAATAATAGCAATTCTTCATTCAAGCAGATAGCAACACCTTCTGCACTGACTAATTCTAATAGTTCATTTTTCTGCTCACTTAAAGCATCTAGCAAATTTGTAGTTTCGGAAATAGCCTCAACAAATTTTGATTGAATTGTCTTGAGTTTAAGTTTGTAATCTAAGTCTTCATTTTCTTCTTTAGTCCCAATATCTAAAGACATTACATTTCCCAAAAATTCGCAGGCAGTGCGTATATAATAGGGTACATACTTAGGTGTATTATGATGACAGGCAATCAATCCCCATAATTTTTTATTTTTGATTAAAGAAATTGACATAGAAGCGCTAACGCCCATATTATGCAAATATTCAATATGTATGGGAGAAACACTCCTCAAGACTGAAGAACTTAAATCTACTGGTTCATTAGTAACTGGATTATAAGTAGGAATCAGTTCTACAGGTTGATAATTAACATCAGGAACTAACCGTAACCAATTAAGTGTATATAGTTGCTTTGCTTGTTTGGGAATATCTGATGCGGGATAATGTAAATTCAAAAAAGGAGTCATTTCTTCTAATTTATCTTCAGCTATGACCTGACCAGCACCTTCTTCATCAAATCGATAGATCATAACTCGATCAAATTCTGTAATTTTTCGCACTTGTGTGGCTAAAACTTGACATGATTCTTGTAAAGTAACTGTATTTTGTATTTGGTTAAGAGGAACTTTGACTAATTGATAAAAAGTAAAAAAATCTTGATTATCTTGTGACGTAGTAGGCAATAATTCCAGAATTAAAAATTCTTGAGATTGATGTATAATTCCATCAAACAAGAAAGTATTATTGGAAGTTTGCCAAGATATTTTTAGAGCGTTGACGCTTTCAAAGTCAGTAGACAAACATTTTTGAATAGCAGAAACTTGCTGGATATCCAGTAATTCTTGAAGTTGTTTGCCTAGTAATTCTTCGGGATGAATACCAATCAAATCAAAAGTATTTTTGCTAACTTGTAAGATCCTAAATTCTGGTTGTTGTAAAACAAATAGAATACCGTATTGTTGAATTAAACCCGGAATATGAATTGCTTCGCGATCGCAGTTAGTTAAGTCTACATTTATTTGCATACTAATTACACTTTTAACTATTAAATAAGGTACTGGGAAAAAACGTTATAGCTATGATATTATAGCGGTTCCCAGGTGGATGAAGTACACAATAAAACCTCACCCCCAACCCCTCTCCTTTTTAAGGAGAGGGGAGATAAAGCACAGCTTTATCGGGGTGAGGTAATCGCGCTCACCTCAGTTGCTTAGGAAACGCTATACTCATCGTCAATCAAAGCAAGATTAATTTAAAATTAACAATTAATAATATCACTAGGAGTGCTGAGAGCAAAGTAAGAATGTTAAGTGTTGAGTATTGAGTGTTAAGTTAAATTTAGAAGTCAAAATTTAAAACTCAGGACTCAGAACTCAAGATTTATAAACTTTCTCCAACTCGGAACTCAGGACTCAAAAGTTTCTCTTACCACAGTTGTACCCGTTTTAAACGGCTGAGAATCCGGGTAATAAGTTCTGGTTCTACAATTGGTTTACCTACATAATCATCTGCACCTGCGGCAAATACTTGACGTATGGTATCAGCATTTGTGTCAGATGTCAGTACGACGATGGGCAAATCTCCCCAATGAGGATCTTGACGTACCACTTGACAAAGAACTATACCGCTGAAGGTAGGCATAGAAGCGTCTAAAATTAGTAGGTCGGGAACTGTAGTAGTTAGCACTTCCCAGAAATTTTGCGGATCTTCTAAAGTTGTGACATCAAGTCCCCAAGGTTGTAGTAAATCGGTCAAAGTTCTCAGTACTTGCGGATCATTATCCACAATTAAAACTCTGGCTTCAGTTGTGGTAGCTTGATTCAGTATCTGCGTAACAGCTTTGAGGATTTGCTCTGGAACTATGGGCTTGTGTAAAAAGGCACGACCGCCCAAACGAGCTACTTCTACTCGGTCAAGCAAACTACCCCTTATAGTCAATACTAACACCGGGATTAAAGATTTGCTTTGTGCTAATTCAGCCAGTAGCGTCAGTCCATTCTCATTGGTGTCTGCAAAAATCAGGTTGAGCAAAATTGCGTCCGGGGGATTTTGAGCGATCGCTTCTCTACCAGCAGCTAAAGAATTCGCTACTTCTACTCGCAAATTTAAAGCGATCGCCGATTGCATGATTTGTTCAATTAATAAGCGATCGTCATCAATTATCAGTATTAAAGCAGATTGTTCCAAAACAGGCGCAACAGCACTTAAAACTGGTGGCTTTTCTAGTTCTTGTTGTAACAAACTAACTAGTTGCTGTAGTTGCGTTGCTTGTTGTCCAATTGCTTCACTTTCAAGCAACTTTTCAATCTCGTGCGCTAATCTCGAACCTTCATTAAAGCCGAAAGAACCCAGTGAACCAGCCATTTTATGAGCTTCTAGCTTTGCTGTGTCTAGAATTCGCTCGCTTAGGCTATCTGTTATCAAAGCAGAAATTACCTGCTCAAATAATACTAGCTGACTAGTAAAGCTCTCCTTGCTGCGCTGCCAAATATTGTTAACAGATTCTATCACCATATTTTCAGCCTGTTGCCTGTCAGCATCAGTAGAAGACAATGACGATTTAGCAGGTGTCTGTTCAGGTGGAGGTAAAAGGCGATATCCTAAGCCGTAGATGGTTTCAATTAAATCAGCAGTCATTCCTGCTGCTTTTAATTTTTGGCGAAGTTTTTTGATGTGAGTTGTCACCGCATCTTCACCCGGATACTCGGCAATCGACCAAAGGCGGTCTAAAATCATACTCCGGCTAAATATACGTTGCGGATTTCGCAAAAAAAGTTGTAATAAACGATATTCTGTTGCTGTGAGCCGTAAAAGCCTCCCTTCATAAACAACTTTGCTGCTACTGGTGTCAAGTTGTAGCTTTCCCCAGGTCAGTACTGATGCCAAAATATAACTTCCTCGTCGCAATAAAGCGCGAACGCGGGCAATTAATTCTGATACGTCAAAGGGTTTGACCATGTAATCATCTGCACCTGCATCTAAGCCCATCACCTTATCGGTGCTGCTATCTTTGACAGTTAATAGCAAAATCGGCATTTGATAGCCGTTAGACCGCAATTGACGACAAAGACTAATGCCATCCAACCCAGGTAAAACTATATCGAGGATGATCAGGTCATATGCAAAACCTCGCACTAGTTGCAAAGCTGTTTGACTCTCTGTGATCGTATCAACTATGTAATTATGGGATCTGAGCACTTCTGACACCATCGAAGCAGTACGCTGATCGTCCTCCACTACTAGAATTTTCATGTCATAATCCGTCATCGCCGAGTATTAACTCATTTGCTGGAGTTTTAATTGTGATAAAGCACTTTGAATTGAGAATTGAGGCGATCGCCAAGCACGGCAATGCGATCGCACATTTTCCGAGTAAAAGACTGAAACACATAACCCGCTCATAGAAAACCTCTTACTTTAGTTAGTTGTCATCTCCCGAAAGCTAGACGATAAAAATGAGGAAATGATGAAGAGCGGAAGATAAAGCTTGAAATTACGTAGGAAAATATTTATAATCAATAACGGACAATGAATGTAGAGACGTAGCACTGCTACCTCTCGTAGGGGTTTTGGATTTGGTATTTCCTGTGAATGCCTAAGTGCTAAAGTTGTGGCAATTCTCGATTGATTGCTTGCACGATACTTTGCAACGCCATAAATGTAAACTCGCACAAGTAAAAACCGGGTAAATTCAAGCACAACAGGCAAATAAAGAAAAAATTTGTTTGATGGTTGCAGCAGATGAGATTGTCTTTGCAGACATGTTAGTGTATCGATATATTACATCTTGAAGTGCGGAATATCGGTTAAGTAGCGCGTAGATACAAATTTAGTGTTAGCGACTAATGTTGTAAGGTAGACCGCTCCCATAACTTCGGGAGTCACTCCCATAACTTCGGGAGTCACTCCCATAACTTCGGGAGTCACTCCCATAAC
>CASBQA010000168.1 GCA_949127635.1 Nostocales cyanobacterium PMM_0069
AAAATGATTGCTTCAGCTAGTGATGACGACACCATCAAACTCTGGAGTGTACACAGCGGGATGTTGCTGAAAACTTTCCAAGGACATACTGGTGATGTGAAAAGTGTTAATTTTAGCCCTGATGGTAAGATGATTGTTTCGGCAAGTCAAGATAAAACAGTAAAAATTTGGCAGTTGACGGGGATAGAACTGCAAACATTGAATTTGTCGCAATTATTAAAGCACGGATGCGATCGCTTGCATGATTATCTCACAAGTAACCCCAATTTTAATACAGGCGATCGCAATATCTGCCAGTAGCAACTGTGGTTAAAGAAAAATAGCGATCGCTTTCTCAGTTTACCAAAAAAGGTGAGGGCGATCGCATAAGAACGAGCGCGTTTTTTAACGCAAAGGAACGCGGAGGGAAGCGCAGAGTGACGCAGAGTTTTTTTAAGAGGATTCGCTACAAAAAAAGCGAAATTCTGTACTTAGGATGAAAGTCTTAAGATAAAAACAATCGGTTAAATGTGTCTGTACCTGATGCACTAAAATTGCCTGTTAACGGTACAAAAGCTTCACCCAACTTACCGATGACGGAATCAATCAGGTTATCAGTAGTATCTTTGACTCCCATTACAGATACCCACGTATTTAGCTGAGTCAGAAAGTCGCTAGCACCAGCGTTTGATTTATCAATCACCACAGACCAATTGCCATTACCAATGACTATGCTGTTACTGGTGAAGACTTTGTTGGCACTACCAATTACTGTATTGTTACTGCCAAAGTCAAAGTTCCCATTACCAAGGGTTGTATTGTTATTTCCAAAACTCCAATTGCCATTACCAAGGGTTGTATTGTCACTAGTTGAATTCCAATACCAGTTACCATTACCAATGGTTGTATTGTCATGAGAAGCATCTAAATTCCAGTTGCCATTACCGATGGTTGCGTTGTCAGTGCTGGAGTCCCAAAGCCAATTGCCGTTACCGATGGTTGCGTTAGCGTTGCCGTAATCCCAGTTGGCATTACCGATGGTTGCATTATCAGTCCCGAAGTCGCGATTGCCATAACCAATGGGTAGTTCGCCATCTGGGGTAGAAAATACGTTATCTTTGCCATTGAAGGGTAAAATTCCTTCCAGAGCAACATTCAAAATATCAAATGGTATTTCCTGATCTTGACTGCCACCAGCAAATAAGCTGAGGAATGGGTTGCTACCCTCAGTATAGGAAGTGTCACCAGTAGCAAGTTCGTTGACAGCGTTGACACCGCTATTGAAGCTGAATATATCATTTCTGAACAGCCTTAACAAATCTGATGGTGTTTGCAAAGGTGTATTGTTACCATCTGCAAACAGATTTCCAGAATTGAGAATTTTAGTTACGTTTAAGATATCGGCTTGGACAGTCTTCAATATCTCTGAAGATGATAACTCAGGCACGCTGCCATCACCAGTTAAAAATGTTAGCTTGTCGTCGTTACCGAAGACAAATTGCGAGATATCGAAAGATGGTTGCTGATTAGCACCAGTAGTTGTAAAGGGGTTCTCACCACTTGTAAATGGGTTTTCACCACTTGCAAAGGGATTTTCAGAACTTGCAAAGGGATTTTCAGAACTTGCAAACGGATTTTCACCACTTACAACTGGGTTTTCAGCACCTGCAAACGGATTTTCAGCACCTACAACTGGATTTTCACCACTTACAACTGGGTTTTCAGAACTTGCAAACGGATTTTCAACACCTACAACCAGATTTTGACCGCTAGCATTCAATACCAAACCTGGTGCTGAAGGCTGATTGCCATCACCAAAAGGGTTGTTTCCATTCGCAAACGGATTGCCCTGATTCAAACCATTGCCAGCATCACTCAAGGGCAATCTATTACGTAGTTTAACAATAACGGAGTCAAGCAATTGGTCAACAGCAGACGTTAAAGCTAAGGAAATACTTTCTGGTGTGGTTTCATTACTGCTTATCCATTGACCATTGCCAACAACTACGTTGCCAACGATCGCAAACGGGTTACTTTTAATAACAGTTGTGGAATTGCTATTATTACCGTTTTCAATTATAGGTAGACTGCTACTACTAGAAATAGAAGTGCTCAACCCACCAGTTAAGAGATTGTCATTAACAGCCAAGGGATTGCTAATACCAGTTAACAAGCTATCACCAGTCACTGATTGATTAAGCTCATTAATTGAATTGACAGTATAAGTTGAAGTTGCCATGAATAATTGTCCTCACGTTTTAATCTGAAAAAAATTGCATATCAAATAAGAATTGAAATCTGAATCTTGATGTTTTTTAGATTTTTGGGGATAATACAATTAATTGGTCTTACATGTAATTCAAGTTTTATTTCCTAATAAAAAGGTGTCTAAGCAATAAGTTTGATGACAGTTTTAGTACTGTCATCAACTTTCAGTACTAACGAGCTTAACAATCTAGGACTTTACTTTTAAATAGCGGCATAATTAATTGAAAAAACACAAAAATATTTGTCGCTATTTAAAATTGCTTTGAGTAAAATTGTCGCGAATTGAAGGTTTAAATAAACAGGCACAGTAACCCAGATTGTTGCAACGTCTAACTTCAATTCGCCCTTGAACTTATGCAATTTGGTACTAAACAAACACGTTGTCGCCACTGAATGACGGAATACTACTACCGCCACCTACACCAGCGAATGACAGAATACTACTACCGCCACCTACAGCACCAAAGCTGCCATCAGTTGGGATGCCATAGCTAGCTAAATCGAAGCTACCATCAGTTGGGATGCCGAAGATAGCACTGAAGGTCTCATCAGACACTGTGCTATCGCTACCAAAGCTGCCATCAGTTGGGATGCCATAATTAGCTAAATCAAAGCTGTCAGCAGATGGGATGCCAAAGACGCCTCCAGATGCAAACGGATCGTTCAGACCGCTACCGCCACCAATCGGGATACCGTCACCTGAGCCAGTCAAGCTGTCATCAGTTGGGATGCCATAGCTAGCTAAATCGAAGCTGTCAGCAGTTGGGATGCCATAGCTAGCTAAATCGAAGCTGTCAGCAGTTGGGATGCCGAAGATAGCACCGAAGGTTTCATCAGACACAGTGCCGAAGCTGTCAGTAGAGGGGATACTGCCGCTACCGAATTCACTGCTAGGAATATTGAAGGATGAACTGATACCACCTTCGCTGAGATTGGAGTTAACCAGGTTGTCAATATAGGATCTGATCTCAATCTCAGAGGTTCCACCACCGAAAGCACCACCGAAGTTGATAGCAGTTATACCCTGGGTGCTACCCCCACCAAAGGTGCTCCCAAAGCCACTACTAGTATCGGCATCAACAGACTGAGAGGTGATGGCGCTACCACCCGTCGGATTGCTGTTATTCGTGCTATTACCAACTAGCTTGTCAATATTTGTCCTCAAGTTACTAAAAGGTGATCCCCCCTGACTGTCACCACCAAACAGTACCTCAGCTGCTGCCGGGTTGTTAGCAAACGGGTTCCCGCCACCAGATTCACTACCAACACCACTGAAAAGGCTACCTAAATCGGTGATACCGACTTCACCTAAGCGACCCCAAGGTGATTGCCTAAACGAATTGTCAGCACTAGTAGTTGAACTGCTACTACCTTGAGATGAGATTCCATCGTCAAAAGTATTGGAATTACTACCAATAATATTGCCGCCTATTGAGCTACTACCGGCAAGAGGGTTGGTGGTCAAAGAGTTAACATTAGAATCTGCCATTAGATATAATCCTTTTGTTTTCGGTGCAAAAATTTTGCTTAATAAAGCCACATCAAAAATGCAAAACTAAAGTTGCTTTGGAGCTTTTTTATGTTTTTTATTGCTGAAACTAGTTAACAGCTATTATTTTTTTAGGTAGTTGGGCTTAATTACACAGCGGTTACATTTTTCCTAACCAAAAACAACTTGTAATTAATGTGGCTTTTATAAAAGATAGTAATTTTTTTTAATTAAATTAACAATGAAAAATATTTTGATAAATTTGTCTAATTTTTATTGTTTATTTAGATAAAATATTTAGTTACTGCAAGAATAAAGACGTTCCGGCGGAACGTCTCTACGGCGGTTGCGATGTTTTTATTACTGTTATTTAAACGGACATAAGATAACAAAAATAATTTTTTTTAAATATAAAACATCAAATTGGGTGCGTTACGAATTGCGCCAACACACCCAACAATCTACAATTATTTCAATCGAAAAATGGAGAATTAAATAGAACCTACCAAGGCACGTTCAGACCAGCGACCGACTACTTTGCCTATTACTGCCATTTCCTGAGCCAAGATGTCAAACTTATCAGGAGTGAGGGATTGGGGTCCATCAGATAGAGCTTTCGCTGGGTTTGGATGAACTTCAATCATTAAAGCATCTGTACCGGCAGCGATCGCAGCTTTTGCCATTGGTGTAACGTACTCAGACCTACCTGTACCATGACTGGGGTCAATCATGATTGGTAAGTGGGTAAGCGATCGCAATACTGGAAGCACCGACAAATCTAAGGTATTGCGAGCATATTTGCCATCAAAGGTTCTAATTCCCCGCTCACAAAGAATTACATTCGGATTTCCTCCAGCAAGGATATATTCTGCTGCCATCAACCACTCATCAATTGTGGCAGACATTCCGCGCTTCAACAGCACTGGCTTATCTTGAGCGCCTACTTTTTTCAACAACGAGAAGTTGTGCATATTCCGCGCTCCCACTTGGATCACGTCAGCTACTCTTCCCACTGCTGCTAAGTCGGCAGTATCCATCACTTCTGTGATGATGCCTAAACCCGTAGCTTCACGAGCAGCTGCTAACAAACCCAAGGCAGTTTCACCATGTCCTTGGAATGCATAAGGTGAGGTACGAGGTTTGTATGCTCCACCACGGATGAACTTAGCTCCAGCTGCTTTCACCCGTTTTGCTGTCTCCACAATCATCTCTTCATTCTCAACAGAACAGGGTCCAGCTACCACGACAATCGGATGATTTTCACCGAAGTAGACTTTACCGTTAGGTGTCGGTACAACAACTTCGCTAGCTTCTCCATAGCGGAATTCGCGACTCACTCTTTTGAAGGGTTGTTGCACTCGCAATACTTCCTCAATCCAAGGACTATAACCCTTGATTTGCAACGGATTGATGCTAGGAGTATCACCAATCATCGCTAAAACAATTTTGTGCTTACCAACGCTTTTTTCGATTGTGACTCCCCAAGTGTCACTGATTTCTTCACTTAAGCGAGTAATTTCTTCTTGAGGTGTACCGTTTTTTAGGATGACAATCATTTCTTTTCTCCAAATTTAATTATTCGCTCAAAAATTGAGCCAATTGTTCTAATTTTGTCCAAGCCGCACCGCTTTGCAGTACTTCTTTAGCCAAAGCTATGCCTTGAACACAATTTTCCAAAATATCTGTAGAATTACTATCAAAAACTTCGCCAACTTGAAGCGCAAGAGCGGTATTTAAAGCAACTACATCTTGCTGCGCTTGAGTGCCTTTACCTTGCAAAACATTTCTTAAAATTTCTGCATTCTCTTGCACATCTCCACCGCATAAAGCTTCAGTGGGAGCATGACTTAAACCTAATTCTAGGGGATTGAGTGTAATAGAGCGGACTTTTTGCTCTTGGAGTATAGCTAGGTAAGTGATATCTGCCAAACCTGCTTCATCTAACTTTTCTCTGCCGTGGAGTGCGATCGCTCGACGACATCCAAGTTGCGATAATGCTAGAGCGATCGCTTCTAACAAAAGTGGGTCACTCACACCAATAATTTGCCCTGTCGGTCGCATTGGATTCACCAAAGGTCCCAACAAATTAAAGATAGTCCGCACTTTCAAAGTTTTTCGCAAAGCGGCAACTGCTTTCAATGCTGGATGCCATCCTGGGGCAAACAAAAAGGTCATCCCAACAACATCAACTGCGGACTCGACTTTCTCCGGACTGGCGTTAAGATTTATACCCAAAGCTTCCAACACATCAGCGGAACCGGTTTTGCTGGATGCTGAACGATTGCCATGTTTGGCAACTTTTACCCCAGCAGCAGCGGCAACAAAAGCGACAGCAGTAGATATATTGAAAGTTGAAGCTCCATCTCCACCAGTTCCGCAGGTGTCAATTAGGGGGATTGAAGACTCTTGCCCAGTTCCTAGTCCCCAGTCCCTAGTCCCCAGTCTTGATTGAGATTGCAAAACACCAGCCATACCAACCAATTCTTCTACGGATACACCTTTTGCCTGAATCGCGGCTAAAATCGCTCCCGTGAGGACGGGGGGAATAGCTTCTGTCAGCCAACCTTGCATCAAGTCCGCAGATTGAGAAACTGTGAGCGATCGCTTATCTAATAATTGTTTTAACAAATCAGACCAATTTTGGTCGGAAGTGACGGAAATGTTGTTAGGTAAGGCTTGGGTCGTGGCTATCATATTGGTTGTTGATTGATGGTTGGAGCGTTGATGGTTGGAGCGTTGTTAAAACTGATATCTTGCACCAATCTCAACAACCGCCTCAGAATGAATTCTGAGGCTAATAGCTAAAGTCTTCTTAAGAAGACTAAATGCTTACGAAAGAATACTTTCAGTCCATTTTAATGGACTTAAGCTATTAGCCGGAAATGCAACTAGGGGCGGGATATCGGGTTAATTGAGATTGGTGCAAGGTTTGAGTTAAAAAGTACTCTTAACCACTAACTACTCAACACTGAGTGCTTTTGCGACGGTTTGCACGTCTTTGTCACCACGACCTGAGCAGTTGATGACAATTCGGGGATTACCATCAAGCTGTTGACAAAGAGTTTCAAGATAGGCGATCGCATGAGCGGTTTCTAAAGCGGGAATAATTCCTTCTAGCTGTGAAAGTCTCTGCAATGCTTCTAAAGCTTGCTTATCAGTCACGCTATAATATTCAGCGCGACCAAGATCCTTTAAGTAACTATGCTCAGGACCCACACCGGGATAATCTAACCCGGCACTAATCGAATGCGCTTCGATTACCTGACCATCTTCATCTTGGAGTAGATAACTCATCGCTCCATGCAATACACCTACTCGTCCTTTTGTCAAGGTGGCTGCATGTTTCTCTGTATCCACACCTTCACCCGCTGCCTCGACTCCAATTAGGCGGATAGATGCTTCATCTACAAACT
>CASBQA010000169.1 GCA_949127635.1 Nostocales cyanobacterium PMM_0069
ATATATGCTGTAGTCTTTATTTTGTGGGGTGTGTCCAGGCTTGAGTAGTACCCTTGCGGGTAATCTTTTTTCTATTAGCTTTGGTTGCGTTGGTTTAAAAGGTGCTGAATCTCAGGGGGTGGATCGGGCGGTAAAAAGTTGGGATCATCCCATGAAACGGTAGGCTGTACGGTTGAACGGGCTATCGAGCGCAAGTGCTGATTCCAAGCAGTGGCAGCAAGTTGGGAGGTGCCGGAAAGCTGTGTGAGTCGCTCGGAGCTGATTTCTTCGGTGTCGATAGACAAAATGTTGGTATCTTGGCGCAATTGCTTAATGCTGTCTGCTGGAATTGCGGCAATCATAACACTGGGGGGATAAGCGTGCAGTACTTTTCCCGACAAACGTTCGATGTGTTGCACCGTTCGATCAATGCTATCCATAGTTTGACTACGAAGTTGAATCAAAACGTCTTGCATTGCCTTTCCTGAGTGAGTGGGGAGCGAATATGCTTTTGCCGATATGCTAGTGACTAACAGTATCATTACCATAATGATGAAAAAGCGGTTTGTGCGTTTCATAAAAAGTAACTTTTAGTTTCATTTTCCGCGATCGCTTTCCAAATCATCAATAACTGTTTGCAAATACCACTCTTCTGACATCCCTGGATAATAATCCTTTTTCTGCTCAATTAGTCGTTGGGCAATTTCCCAATATCCCCCTACCATTCTTAACAAGCGTTGACGTAGTAAATCGTCTTTGGCGTTTTTTACTTCCGGGGTAGAGGATTGAATTTTTTTCAAGCTATTTAAAACTAGTTGATAATTCTGCCAATCTTCTTTTTCACAAAATATACTTGCCGCACGCTGGTAATCTTCAATGGCGTGTTGCATTTCTTCTAAATGAGTATAGGCGATACCGCGATTATAATAGGCTTGGGGATTAGCTGAATTAATTTGCAAGGCTTGGGTGTAATCTTTAATTGCAGCGTAATAATTACCCATTGCGCGATGAGTATTTCCTCTGGCAATATATATTAAAGCGTCTTCTGGCTGCATTTCCAGCGCCGAATTATAGTCAGCGATCGCACCTTGATGATCTCCTAATTGAGAACGTGCTTTTCCTCGATTGCGATACACAATGCTAGATTTCAAATTTAGGCGCAGCGCTGAGTTAAAATCAGAAATAGCATCGCGATAATTTCCTTGTTTGCAACGCACCACACCACGACAGCAATAAGCTATACCATCTTGCGGATCGACTTGCAATGCCCAGTTTAAATCATCAATAGCTTGCTGTGTATCTCCTTTTTCTGCCTTTTCTAATAAGGTGCGAAAATATTCCTTTTCAGAAATTATCGGTGCGGGGGTAGAAATTGATGGCTTTTCAACAGGATATTCTTTCGGTTGTAGCTGTTTAATGCTTTCTAAGCATTGACGACATTTTTCTTTGTCGCTTTTCTTGAGATATAATTCTGCGGCTTTTTTGAAGTTAGCGATCGCATCTTGAATATACCCTTCTTTGCGCCGCACAATTCCCCTTAAATCATAAGCTGCCGCATAATTTACTTCCAGTGCGATCGCTTTATCGACATCCGCAAGGGCACCAGGTAGATTTTTCAGCGTCAACCGTGCTAATGCGCGATAATAATATGCTTCTACATTTTCAGGATCATGTTTTAGAGTTTCAGTATAATCTGAGACAGCTTGGAGAATTGCTCCTGAGTCATAATATGCTAATCCCCGTTGTCTGTAGGCTTCGGCAAAGTAAGGATCTTCTTGCAAAGCACGGGTAAATTCCTCAATCGCTTTCGTGTAGTCTTTTTGCCGAGCTAGTTCTAATCCTTTATTGTAAAATTCATTATTCATGGCATCAGTTATAAAGTCTTTCGTAGTCGCGACTAAAGTCGTCGATCTATTTTTACTTATCGGTAGTAAGCATTTTAACGCTTATTTTGAGCACTGAAGTGCTCACGACGAAAAGTTTCTCAATTATTGTAATAATATTGTATCAAAATGAAAATTAGAACTATCACAACTGGTATATCACTTTTATCTTTTAAAGAAATAGAAAAAATTAAACAAGCTACTGAGTTTAATCAGCAAGCAAAGCTGATAATTGAAGAACAGGGATATGAGGTACAAACAACGAGAATAGCGACTAATTCCTGGGAAGAATATCTAGATGGGTTATCAAAAAGTGAAATTATCAATCAAGTTAAAGTAATTGAAGAAGTTTGCCAAAAATTGAATATCAGCTTTTTCAGTCTTGGTTACGCAAGTCAACGGTCAACCATCGCATTAATTCCAGATATTATCAAAAATACATCGATTTTATATACTTCCAGTAAAATCGGCGATCGCACTTCTGGGATAAACTTTGTAAACGCGAGAGAATCGGCAAAAGTTATTCAACGAATTTCTCAAGAAACTCAAGATGGTTATGGGAACTTTCATTTTTGCGCTTGGGCAAACTGTCAATCAGGAATTCCGTTTTTTCCAACTGCTTATCATCACGGTAAAACGTCTTTCGCTATCGGATTAGAATTATGCGACTTAGTAATGGAAGCTTTTAGTAATGCTGATGATATTCTTGATGCCGAAGAAAAGCTGAAGTTGATTTTGGATAAAGAATTAAGTAAAATTGAGGCGATCGCTCAAAAAATATCCGCTAAATATGCTATCGAATATCAAGGAATTGACACATCTCTTGCACCATCATTAGGCAAAGAAGAAAGTATCGCTTTTGCTTATGAAAAAATTATGGATGGTAAGTTTGGAAATCAAGGAACTACGGCACTTTCTATAGCTGGATTAACTAATTATATTCAGCTATTATTAGAACAAGATGAGCAATTGCGGCAAGTTTGGGTAACTGGTGAAGTTTCCAGCGCAAATCAACATCGCAGTGGATTATTTTTCACTTTACAAGATCCAGATGGCAGCGCAGCAATTAAATGTGTGGTGTGGAATAGTCAATTAACAAAGCTTGCACAGATACCAATTCGTGGTGAACAGATAATTATTTTGGGTAATATTCGAGTTTATCCGCAAAGAGGAGAATATCAACTTACAGTTTGGCAAGTTTTGCCTGCTGGTTTAGGTTTACAAGCGTTGCGCTATCAACAATTAAAAAATCGCTTACAAGAAGAAGGTTTATTTGATTTAGAAAGAAAGCGATCGCTGCCAATTCATCCCCAAATTATCGCTGTTGTCACTTCACCTACTGCTGCTGCTTGGGGTGATATTCAAAAAACACTCAAACAACGATATCCCGGTTTACACGTCTTATTTTCGCCAGCAACGGTGCAAGGTGAACAAGCACCGGCATCTATTGTAAAGGCGATCGCACGGGTAGAGCGAGATAATCGCGCCCAAGTGTTAATTTTATCGCGGGGAGGTGGCGCAGTTGAGGAATTGGCTTGCTTTAATGATGAAAGGGTAGTGCGTGCAGTTGCTGAGTGTACAATTCCGGTAATTACTGGGATTGGTCATCAAAGAGATGAATCTTTGGTAGATTTAACTGCGGATGCTTGCGTACATACTCCCACAGCAGCGGCAGAATTGGTTGTGCCGGCACTTGCCCAGTTGTATGATGAACATCAAGAGCGAATTGCTGTTTTACACGACACGATGCGAATTAGAATGCAAACTGCGGGAAATAAATTGCAAGGAATGCGCGATCGCTTGCATCGTTTGCGTTTAGATCGACAATTACAGCAAGAGGTGGACAAGCTAAGTTGGAAGCGTCAGCAATTAATCCAAGTTACTACAGGCAGATTGCAGCAAGCAACCCAACATGTAGAATTATTGCGGCAAAAGTTGACAACTCTCGACCCCCAGGCAGTTTTACAGCGCGGTTATGCTGTGGTAAAAAAAGAAAATGGCGCGATCGCTCGTTCTGCAACTGACTTAGAACCAGGACAAGAATTATCGATTCAGTTAGCGCAAGGAAAAGTTAAAGTTAAAATTACTGAAGTTAATGGTTAAACGTAAAACTACTTCCACGAACGAAATGGATGGGGGAAATTATGAAGCGAAAGTTACCGAAATCGAAAAAATTATCACTCGCATAGGAGCGGGTGAATTGCAGTTAGAAGAAGTATTTGAACAATTTGCCGCAGCAGTAGAATATCTACGTCAATGCGAAACTTTCCTCCAACAGCGACAGCAGCAGGTAAACTTATTAATTGAAACTTTAAACGACGAGTCATAAGATTTATTTTCGTAGTGAGCGGTTTACCGCTCATGCATTAAAACCCTGACTAACTAATATCAAACCCGGTTGATTGCACACAGTTTCCACACACGCTTACTTTTAATCACAATGCTTGCGATATTTTTAAACTATGTGCATTTACCCGGATTTCATATAAGTCGGTGAGAAGAATTAAACTTATATATATAAATATAAACTTTACGTAGGGTGCGAACTTGATAACGGAACGTTTCGGACATAAATATTTTTGCCTAACCACTTACTGGAAAGAACTAATACCGACAAACCAGAACTTTACCCTATAATAGAAATCGATTAAGCACATTTGCACTAAGGAGAATCAAAATGGCACTTAGCGACGATCTGTTAAACCCAAATAAAAAGAATATAATTGTAGCTGACTGCACAAAGTTGCTCGATACACAAGTTGCTAACATGGGAGGGGTTTCGGGTCTGGGTTTGAAAGCAGCCTACTCTGTTGTCAAGGGAATTAGACCCACTTATTGCAGCGACGCTATCGAGTGGCTTTTGCCAGAATCTTTGAATGCACTCGATCCTATTTGGAGTGAGGGGATACAAACCGGCGATCCAGTCGGACACCTGACTCAAAACCGCGATCGCGCAGCAGACGGATTACTCGCTATCACCGACGCTAGGATCGAAAAAAGCAGTAACACGATTGTGCGAGGAGCATATGGTAAACTCCGCAACTCAGCGAAGAAACACGTGGAAGACGCAATACCAGGTTTAGCCAAGATAATCGATAACCACACTAAAAACTAAATCTGTAGTTAGTAAATACTCGTTATCCCCCTATCAATAGATATGCATCAGGGTGTGTTCACCTAATTGTAATCCATCCCAGGGCAATCAATTACAATAAAACGAAACCGTTGTGTTTCCAAGAGTTATAGATCAAGGTTCTACAATTAATATTTACGATCCAGGTAATTCACCAAATTGCTGACGATATTGAGTTAATAATTCGTCAGCGGTTTGATAGCGAGAACTCTGTTGATTATACCAATACAAAACCTCACGCTCTAAACCTCCATTTGAATTGATGCCTCTACCAATTCCTAAACCGACTTCTTGCATCCAAAATGGTTCACCAATTTGTAACTGATAAAAGCCATTTACTAATTTATAAACTTCCAAAGGTTGATGTTGGTCACGCTGAATTTGTAAATTACAAATTAACTCAGGACTTTGAAAGAGCGATCGCATGATGACGAATATGGTCTTCAATAAAAGTAGCGATAAAATAATAACTATGATCGTAGCCTTCTTGATAACGCAACTTTAAAGGCTGTTTCACCATAGCGCAAGCTTGTTCAAATAACTCTGGCTTTAATTGTTCAGTTAAATATTTATCATCAGTACCTTGATCAATTAAAATCAAACTGTGATATCTTTCCTTTTGCACCAATTCGCTAGCATCGTAAGCAGCCCAAGTTTCCTTATTATCGCCCAAATAGCGGCTGAGAGTCTTTTCTCCCCAAGGACAACGCATAGGTGCGACAATGGGAGCGAAAGCGGATACAGATTTATATAAATTTGGGTTTCTCAACGCACATACAAGCGCACCATGTCCCCCCATAGAATGACCGAAAATGCTTTGTTTATCTGGTTGTGCGGGGAAATGTTCGTTAATTAAAGCGGGTAATTCAGAGACGACATAGGTGTACATTTGATAATGCGATCGCCACGGTTGTGAAGTAGCATCAACATAAAATCCAGCACCCGTACCAAAATCCCAATCATCATCCTCACCCGCAATTCCCGTATTGCGCGGGCTAGTATCTGGTGTAACTAACATTAAACCATACTCTGCGGCAAAGCGTTGCGCCCCCGCCTTCACCATAAAATTCTCTTCCGTACTAGTCAAACCAGCGAGGAAATAAAGAACCGACACAGGTTTTTGAATTGCTTGCGGTGGTTGATAGACAGCAAAGCGCATTTCCCCATTACAGGTAGTGGAAAAGTGGGAGTAAAAGCCGAGTTTACCACCGAAAGATTTATATTCAGAAATCAGATTGATATTAGTCATTACTCGTTCCCAGCTTATAGCTGGGAATGTTAATAAAGAGGGCTGCTGCCTCCAATATTTTACAAGACAATGTGAAAGGTCTTTCTAATCAACATCTGGTGAAAAAGAATGTAGAGACGCGAAATTTCGCGTCTCTACAAGAAATTTCGCGTCTCTACAAGGGTTCTGGATGACGCACATTTAATTTCTGGAGATGTCTATTGTAAATCGATACTGTTATTTTTTCGCGTTTGCAGCTCATGTTAAGGGATAGATTGTCTTTGCGTTAGTCTTCGTTGAAATGAGACTCCACATCCATGCGATCGTGCAAAATACGAATAATATCGATATTTTCATCGGTTTCCTGATAAAAGATCAAATGTCGTCCGATGTGGTACTTCCGATATCCTGGGCGAATATCATCACAAGTCCGTCCCCTATTTGGCTCTCGTGCTAAGAGATGAAAGCAGTCGTCCAAGATAGCAAGATAACGGTTTCTCTGCTCAGTGCCCCATGTTTTTTGGGTGTAGCGACCGATTGATAGTAAGTCCTGCTTGGCTAATTGAGTAAGGCGAAAGGCAAGGTTATTCACGGTCAAGTTCTGCCAGCAGTCCTGATAGAGAATAGTCAGCAAATCCGCTGTTCTCCCCTTCTGTTAATGCCCGTTGCAAAGCGGCAAGCTTTGTTTCTCGCTCTTCTAAAAGGCGCAGTCCCGCTCGAATCGCTTCACTGGCACTATTGAAACGACCGCTTTCAATCTGATTGGCGATAAACGCTTCAAAATGCTCACCCAAGGTAACACTTGTATTTTTTTGCATATAATCTCCTCCTTTATAATACCAATATATAATATTTGTTGGTATTATACTCGCGTAAATTTCGGAGACGCTGCGCGAACGCGGTTCGTTTAATCAAACGTCACCACACTCCGAATCGACTCCCCCTTATGCATCAAATCAAAAGCATCATTAATCTTCTCAATTGGCATAACATGAGTAATCAAATCATCAACATTAATCTTCCCATCCATATACCAATCAACAATTTTCGGCACATCTGTACGTCCCCTCGCACCACCAAAAGCCGAACCTTTCCAAACACGTCCAGTTACTAATTGAAAAGGACGAGTTTTAATTACCTCACCCGCAGCGGCAACACCAAGAATCACGCTGACACCCCAACCTTTATGACAGCATTCTAAAGCTTGGCGCATAATATTCACATTACCAATACACTCAAAAGAATAATCAGCACCACCTTTAGTTAAATCTACTAAATACGCAACCAAATCACCTTCAACTTCCTTCGGATTCACAAAATGCGTCATTCCAAACTTTTCTGCCAAAGCGCGTTTATTCGGATTAATGTCCACCCCAACAATCATATTAGCTCCTACCATCCGCGCTGCCTGGATAACATTCAAACCAATGCCACCCAAACCGAAAACTACCACATTCGCACCTGGTTCTACTTTCGCTGTATTGATAACTGCACCGATACCCGTAGTGACGCCGCAGCCGATGTAACAAACTTTATCAAAAGGCGCATCAGGGCGAATTTTGGCTACAGCAATTTCTGGCAATACTGTATAATTAGCGAATGTAGATGTACCCATGTAGTGATGAATCATCCGCCCGTCGATAGAAAAACGACTAGTACCATCGGGCATGACACCGCGTCCTTGAGTAGTGCGAATAGCTTGACAAAGATTGGTTTTTAAGCTTAGGCAATATTCACACTGACGGCATTCGGGAGTGTATAAAGGAATCACATGATCACCTGGTTTTAAGCTGGTGACACCTTTACCAATTTCCACCACAACCCCAGCACCTTCATGTCCCAAAATTGCGGGAAATAAGCCTTCTGGGTCTTTTCCCGAAAGGGTGTAAGCATCGGTATGACAAACCCCACTGGCTTTAATTTCAACCAAAACTTCCCCAGTGTGTGGGGATTCAAGTTGCACTGTTTCAATAGTTAATGGTTTTCCTGCACTATAAGCGATCGCTGCTTTAACTTCCACTCCTGTCCCTTCCTATGTAGATTTTGTGAATCAGCTAATTTGAGTGTAGATCGGTAATCAAACTTTTCCAAATCGCAATTATATGGTATCTACACAAAGTGCAGCAAAACATAAATTTGCAGCGATTGCTGGATATTTTTTGCTTTCGTCAAATCCTTCGGGAAAATTAATCAAAGCGGACATTGTAATATTTGGATTATTGCTGTTTTTGAAACTTATTTTTTGCGACATAATTTTTGATTGCTGCTTAATTCACTCAAAATCTTGAGTTTAAAATTAAATTCCTTAATCACTCAAAATATTGGCTTTGAGCGGTTAACGGTTGCGGTCAGCGGTTGCCGATACTTTCGCAACATCACAAGCCGCTTCGGTCAATGCGCTGCACTGCAATTGTTGTACTGCCGTGGCTAGCTGAAGGAACTCACCAATCATGCGAAGCATTAACTGTATCCTCCCATCATCCATCTTCTTTTTGCTGCCTCGTTAGCTAAGTCAATTTTGATGATAAACTGATTATCCGCCAGAGTTTGCTGGATTGGTCTAAGTTCATGATCCCCTAAATAGTTTTCTAAATAGGCTTCTATCAAAACTTCGACTAGCTGAGTAATGCGATCTGTAGGCATTTGAATGTATCGCTGAATATAATTTATCGCTTTCCTATCATCAGTCATCACTTTGCCATCAATACGTTTGGCAACAACAAAACAAGATAACTCTGCATCACTTGCACGTTTTGATTGAGGAACGTTTGACATCTCGACCAAATCCTCTATCTCTAAAGGAAATTTCGTGATTTCACCAGAATTGATTAATTTCGTGTAATAAGCCAAGCTGCTGGAATGACCCTGTTCAAATTCCAACTGCACGTATACCGTAGTAATCACAGAATATCCAAGCAACTTAAGAAGATGAAACCGATTAATGTACATGAAATGAATAATCGCGCAGGTATCGATAGCCACTACTCCTCTCACTAACTACTTACCTCGATAAACATTAGAAGTTCATGTAGAAGTTGATAACCGTCTTCTAAAGGAAGCAATAGCATATCTAAGAGCTTGTGATAAGTAATCTCTCCTCTTCTATATGCCTCCGTACAAAGATCAATGAAATGCCAAGATAAACCTTGACGTATAATCTGCGTCGATTTCTGTTGCATACCTGAAGATAACGTTGGTGGAGTTTCAGGATCAAATTTTTCGTTATGCCTAATAACCAAGCGTCTTTCTTGAGTTAATTGCTCGTGTAAAGAGCTATCAATCCATTTAAGTTTAGACAAACGTATAATTACTACCTGAGAGCTAACCCGGAAGCGTTCAGCAATTTGACGGATGAGACTGACCCAGGCTTCATAAGTATCTACAGGTGAATAATCCAACTCAAGTCTTTGTTTTGGAACCAGAAAGTTACCTGCAAAACTATTAGCTCTCCACTCAAGCTCAGATCTATCGTTTGAAGATTTTAAGTATGTAACTTCCTGCCCTTGAGATGAATCAAATAGGGCGTGGCAATACTCATGAGCAGCAGAAAAATTTTGTCGATATAAATCATCAAGATAATTGACAAGAATACAGTGACCAGCAACCGGATGATTAATATATAAGCCAGAAATATTTTTATCTTCTAATTGACGCTTAAAGATATGAATACCTTGAGTTCTGATTAGCTCAAATATATTTTCTATTGGTTGGTTTCCCAGCACCAAACGTTCTCTTTCAAAGGAAGCAGCTTCTTCACCTTGTCTTGTGAAGTTTCCGTGATTAAATGAATACTGCCCATAATTAGGAATTTTTACAGGCTGGCGCTGAAATACTTCTCGCTCTAAAAAATCTTCGTACTCACAAAGCCGAACAAACTCTTGAATAGCAATGCGATCGCTTTTAGAAAGTGCAGCATTGCGACGAAACATTTCTTGAACTTGTGACTCTGCTGATGGATAGTCTCCTGTAACGAAGTATCTAAAATCATGACAGTACATAACAGACAACAACACCAATTGGTCGCCAGTAATTCTGTTTTTTCCTGCTTCAATATCTAGGTATTCCTGCAAACCTACTTGAAGGCGCAATGCAGACTCTTGCGGAGTAATTAAAAGAATTTCTCGCGCATCCTTGAGCTTTCTACCTAAAATTGCATAATCAAATGCCATCACTACCGAATTTAACTTTGCTACATTGGTTACAGGCGGTAAAGCTTCCAGGTAATATCGACCTGCCAGCAAAAACCGCTATATAATTTGTCAATTCCTCAGTTTATCTTATTCCACTGCTTATGAAACCTGCCCTTAGTAAAATTGGCGAACAAATGTCCCATTTGACTGGTGTCAGAGCGATTATGAAGGACATTAACGAAACATTACGAGCCGGTGCGGGGCAGAAATTTATTAATTTAAGTGCTGGGAACCCGTTGATTTTACCAGAAGTTGAGCAGCTATGGCGCGATTGTACGGCTTCCTTGCTGGCTAGTTCCGAATATGGTGAAGTCGTTTGTCGCTACGGTTCGAGTCAGGGTTATGCACCGTTAGTGGAAGCGATCGCTAACGACTTTAACAAACGCTATGGTTTAAACTTAACTGAACGCAATATTCTTTTAACTCCAGGCAGTCAAAGCCTTTATTTCTACGCTGCCAATGTCTTCGGTGGTTACACTACCAGTGGCGATTTAAAAGAAATCGTCTTGCCCCTCAGTCCTGATTATACAGGTTATGGTGGCGTTACTTTATGTGCTGAAGCTTTAATCGCCTACAAACCAACTTTGGATATTGACGCTGCGGCACACAAATTTAAATATCGCCCAGATTTCAGCCAATTGGAAATTACAGAAAATACCGGCTGCGTCATCTTCTCTCGTCCCTGTAACCCTACCGGTAATGTTCTCACCGATGATGAAGTCAAAAAAATTGCTGCTTTGGCTGCACCTTTTAATGTACCAGTGTTGATTGACTCAGCTTATGCACCTCCTTTCCCAGCTTTGAATTTTACCGAAATGACACCAGTGTTTGGAGATAATATCTTACACTGCATGAGTTTATCGAAAGCTGGATTACCTGGAGAGCGCATCGGCATTGCGATTGGGGATGAAGAGTGGATTCATGTGCTGGAGTGCTTCCAGACAAATATGTGTATTCATCCTTCTCGGTATGGACAAGCGATCGCTGCTCGTGCTATCAATTCTGGTAAACTTGCAGAAATCTCTGAACAAGTAATTCGCTCATTTTATCAAAATAAATTCACTGTTTTAGAAGATAGTTTATTTGCTGCCATGCCCAAGGATTTACCTTGGTTTCTCCATCGTGGTGAGGGTGCAATTTTTGCTTGGTTGTGGTTGGATGAATTACCAATTAGTGATTGGGAATTTTATCAGGAACTCAAGCAAGTGGGTGTAATTGTTGTTCCTGGTAGTAGCTTTTTCCCCGGTTTGCGAGAAGATTGGTTACATAAGCACCAATGTTTGCGAATTAGTCTCACCGGTAGCGATGAAGAAATTGCGATCGGAATGCAGCGTTTAGCCCATGTTACGCAACAAGTTTATCAGCGTGCAGCGGTGAGTGCTTAAATGAAAGGCAAAGACACGAAGAGAAAGCCAGAGAAAAAGGGAAAGCAGGGAATTAATTCTCCGTTATCTCCCTCATCCTCCCCC